>JASEER010000057.1 GCA_030019475.1 Thermoanaerobacterales bacterium
CACAATAATGCCATTTTTGGACAGGATGTTTGCCAAAAACGCGATGCGCCGAATATTTTCCATTCGGTCAAGCTTAGTATAACCTAGGGTAGGGGAAAAAACCTTTCTAATAATGTCACCATCCAAAACCTCAACACGGCATCCACGGTTCTTGAGTTCAAGCGCGACTCGCCTCGCCAGGGTTGACTTTCCTGCTCCACTGTGGCCTGTAAGCCATATGGTTAACCCTTGATGACTCACCCGGAAAACCTCCGTTTTACAGTCCAAGAATCTAGTGCCATGTTTTTTGTTCCTTTTGATAGCTTATTCGGATAAGACGGTATCCCAAGTATGCAACAATAAGCGGCAAGACATGCATTAGATACAAATGAACTGTGCCATAGACACCAGTACGGACTAAACGCGAAAGGCATCCCACAAAGATGGCAAACAACAATATCTTTAAGATGGAGTACTTGAATCTACGACTACCTATCCAACCAAGCAGACTGCCCACAAAGCCTAATCCAATAAGCATTCCAGCAACCCCAAAATTACTATATAGCTCTCCAAGAATGGTTGTAGTTATCGTAATGTTCGCAGCAGCAAGGTTGGGATATAGAATATTCGTTAAGCGAAGCGGGCCCAGATAATCTGGCTTATCCGGGGAAAAATCTCTCGGTACTGCATATAGAAAAATATCCATCATAGTCTGGCCATAAAAATAGTCGCGCTCATAAGGAATTGTTGATATAGTTGACACATAACCATCAAATGGGTTAAGATCACTGGTTAATCGGGATATCAAATCAAGGTTTAAGGCATCCGAACCTGAGACTGCCTGTCTGTAAAGAGCGAATGAAAGCGTGATAACAACTATGATTAATCCGAGAGCAACAAGTTTACGGACATTAACACGTCTCGAGTTAGTAATCTCCCAGATCACGATAGAGGCTATTAGCAGTAGAATAATGTTCTCTCTAAATCCGAGGCTGAGATTAACTAGACCCGCCAACAGACCCAGGCCAGTCAAGAAAAGAGCACGCTTATGGGAACAACGGTTACTCCATACGGCAAGTGAGATAAGAAAGGCATCATTTATCAACCAGCTCAACCAATATAAGACTGTGTGGCCTCTACTAAGCTCCTGCTTGCTCCCAAGTAAGACATAGGATCCCTCATTAAGCAAGGTCAACTTGTAGAACGAGAGCAAAGATATTAGGGTAAAAAGGAGTGCTATAAATAATAGCCATCTGCGGGTCCTCAAAGGAGCATCCGAGCCACTGTAGATCCGCATTGTGACTCTGTTTGCTCCGAGTTTAATGGCAAAATACGCTATGAAAAAAACAGAGTACGCTAATAGGGCTAGGACTATTGCAACTTCAATTGTATTTTCCATCGAATATGAATTAGGGCTATGCCTAAGGAACCGAATATCAGGCTGAGGAAAAAGTAACAGGTATATCGGACGAATAAGGAAGAATATTGCAAAAAACACTGAAAACACAACGCCCGGACTAAGTGTGATTGTTGAACTTCTTAAGTCCACTGTTACGGTAACCAAGAGAAGAATCCCTAGAGCTAGTAATGAAGTCCAAATTCGGACTCCGTCCATTGTGGCAACGAGACTAGCTAACCCAGTCAAGACCACGATCACAGACAAGTACTTGGCTTCACGTTTCATAACACAAATCCCACATCGTCTCAATACTGGCAGCATGTGTTTACTAACCCCTACAAGCCAAAGACTGCACAATCCGTCGAGGTAGCCTATTTGCGAATGGATCTCAGCTACGGGTATAGCCTTCAGGCCTATCCCAAGACACCTTGGTACATAATCCATCTGTTCTCACTGTCGGTTTCGAGCCGCAAACCGCATAGTATGATTTCAGATACCTGGCCGAGGAGCATCGCGAAGGATGGGATGAGGGGACTGTGTGTCTAACACCGCTGAAGCTGCCATTACCTAGGCCATCATTATTGATTATCTTTCCCCGCATGGTATAACATAACGATCCCGGATGTCTTGTTCGATTTCCATTCTACCGCTCTGTTGCTTGTATGGGGTGTATAGTACGGCAAATCGGATATCACCCAAGCAATTAGCCTTCCAACAGCCCCAGCGATCATGGGTTTCGAGACGGGTTCGTACTTTAGCGGATTCTCCTACGTCTATCAAGTGATAGCCATCAGATCTAGAATCAATTACTGCGTATACACCGGATCTATCCTCAAGGCTACTGGTACTCGAATAGGGACCACTGAACTGGTATGCACCGATAGTAACAGCTATTATTTCACCTCCCTCCCCCTAAACACTGAATAGAACGTTCTTGAAATCACAGTCCCCTTCGTCCCTTATTCACCTGTGCCAATTAACACGGGAGGAACATAGCCTTTAATCACTCAATACGCCCCCCGCCTTGCCAGCACTACGCTCACGGTGCGCAGGAGGAGCGTCAGGTCGAGCCACAGGGACCAGTTGCGGACGTACCAGGATTCGAGATACAGGCGGCCGTCGAAATCGACGTCGTTGCGGCCGCTGACCTGCCACAGTCCGGTGAGGCCGGGGCGGGCCAGCAGGATGGTGGGAATATAACGACGGGTTCATAACAGGCCGTTGTCCCTCAGGTCCGTGAGGGCATTGCTAATCTCGCCTTCCGTCAGGTGCGGCTTCAGAGCGGTGACTCTGGCAATAACTTCTACCCGAGGCACGTTGTTGTGCTCTTGGGCCAGCTCGCTATACACAAAATGTGTAGTAGCAAGGCATTCCAGTTCTCTGACCGGGCGATGACCTAGCAGGCGCACCAGCCGCCCCACCTCGCGGCACACGTCCTCATCGGCGAAACGCATCACCTCATCAATGCGTGAGCCGGGGGCGATGCTGTAACCGAAACCCGAAGGGTTGGCTTCAATAGTCATCGCCCCGACGTCTTCCAGGTAGGTAAGATCCGCCCACACATCCTGGCAGTATGGTCCGAAGTAGTGGATTTTGTATCTGTATCCTAAATCAATACCCAGTGCACTTTGCAGAAGATAGATCACCTTTTGTATCAGGGTGTGCCCGACACCGTGACCTTCTTCCTCGCCAAGTCTTGTAATATGTGCTAAGGCGGCCAACCGCATCAACCTTTGGCTCATTACCGTGACCTCCTTCGTGATTCTCTTTCACGCCAAAAGCATTCGGCAAATTCCTGCACATCGGACCTAATAGTCGGTTCCGCATAGATACGGCACTTTTCGATTTTGCTCAGACGGCGAACGACGGCGGATTTCGATTTGAGCGGCTCGTAACGGCCGCGGTCTAAGACAAATATGAGAGGGCGTTCATATGAATACGGGCGGCATACTCCTCCCGTGCCGTGCCAACCGCGATTTGAGCCACTATGCCGCTCGTGCCCTTGCCGTGGTGTTTGTCTATGATTTTGCTGATTTCCGTCTCGGTAATAAGTCGGTAGGTCACATCCTCGTGTCTTATCTTGCTGCCACTCTTGCTACGTCCCAAGAGGTCCTCGGCGGCGTGTGAAAACGGTGGATGACCCAGGTCGTGCAGCAGGGCGGCCAGGCGTGCCAGAGTTCGGTAACGGTTAATATCTTCTCCCCGCCATCCCAGAGTCTCGCCATGCCGCGCCACCAGGCCGCTTAGCATCTTATCGATTACAAAGAGCGTACCGAGAGAGTGCTCAAATCGAGTATGCATCGCGCTGGGGTACACCAGGAAAGTCGTACCCAGTTGATTAATGTTTCTCAGCCGTTGAAAGTAACGGGTACCGATAATCTCCTGTTCACAGTCATCTACGCTAATAAAACCGTGGATCGGGTCACGGTAATCCCGCAACATTGTTCCTAGTACGCCCCCTTCCGCCCTAGGACAACGGTCACGGTACGCAGGAGGAGCGTCAGGTCGAGCCACAGGGACCAGTTGCGGACGTACCAGGATTCGAGGTACAGGCGGCCGTCGAAGTCGACGTCGTTGCGGCCGCTGACCTGCCATAATCCGGTGAGGCCGGGACGGGCCAGCAGGATGGTCGCGGCGTGGTCGCCGAGGCGCTCCCGCTCCCGGGGCAGATACGGCCGCGGGCCGGCGAGGCTCATGTCGCCCATCAGGACGTTTATTAACTGGGGCAGCTCGTCCAGGCTGAAGCGGCGCAGGAACCGGCCGGCGCGGGTCACCCGGGGGTCGCGGCCCCGGAGCTTGGCGTACCGCTCCCACTCCTCACGGGCGGCGGGATCGGCCGCCAGGTAGTCCCGCAGGATGGTGTCGTTGTTAAGGTACATCGTGCGGAACTTCCAGCAGTCGAACTCGCGGCCCCTACGGCCGAGGCGCTTGCACCGGTAAAAGACGGGGCCGGGGGAATCAAGCTTGATGGCCAGGCCGATGACGGCGAAGAGCGGCAGGCACAGGGCCAGGGCGGCGCCGCCGGCCAGGATGTCGAGAACGCGCTTGAGGGCGGCGTTGAGCGGGTTGGCCAGGTTGTTGCGCACCCGCAGGACGAGGGCCTGCTCGTTGAAGAAGTAGTCGGCCTCGACGCCGACGACGGGGATGCCGAAGAGGTCGGGCACGACCAGCACCTTTTCGGCGGACTGTTGGAGGCGGTTGACCAGGCTGACCAGCTTCGGCCCCGGCAGGCCCGGGGCGGCGACGACCAGAGTGCGGACGCCGGTCCCGGCCATGACGCGCTCGGCGTCGGCGAACCCGCCGAGGACGCGCGCCGGGCGGCCGAAGGGGCCGCTGAAGGTCCGGCGGCGCTTGGCCGGGTCGTCGTCCAGGAAGCCGACCACCTGGTAGCCCAGGAAGGGCTCGCGGGCGACGGCGTCGGCGACCATTTCGCCCGTCCGGCCAGCGCCCAGGATGAGGACGCGGCGGCGCCAGAGGCCGGCGCGGGCCAGGAGGTTCTTGCCCGCGTAGCGGGCGGCCGGGACGGCGGCGAGGGCGAAGAGCCAGACCAGGGTGAGCAGGGTGCGGGAGACCTGGCCGCTCATTTTCCCCAGGGAGACGACGGCCATGACGACCAGGAAGCCCAGGGTGCAGGCCTTGACGGTGTTTTCGAACTCCCGCCAGAAGGGCAGGCGGCGGGTGTAGAGCCCCTGCCAGGCGAAGGCGGCGACGAAGACGAGCCCGATCCACCACGTCTGGGTGAAGATTTCGGCCGGCAGGCGCGGCGGGAAGGCGTCGAACCAGCGCGGCAAGACGGCGACGCGGACGGCCACGGCCAGGCCGGCCGCCGCCCCGAGGGCGAGCAGGTCGAGACCGGCGAGGGCGGTGCCTTCGGCGAGGCGCCGCGCGTAGCGGCGCACGGCGGCGAGAGGCGCGAACGCGGCGCAGGGCAGGGGCATGTCGTCCACCGCCCGCGGGTCTATCGCGGCAGGCTGGGCGACCGGCGGCAGGTTCACGCCGGGCCACCTCCCTTGAGGTTCAGCGGGTTGCGGCGGAAGTAGTCGCGGACGAAGGCGCCGAAGACGCCGAGCATGAGGCCCAGGACGCCGGCGACGGCGACGTTCAGCTTCTTATTGGGCTTCTCGGGGTAGACCGGCTCCCGGGCGGAGCGGACGGTCGTGACCTGGCGCAGGGAGTCCAGATCCTTCTGCAGGCCCAGGTAGCGGTCCAGGAGGCCGATGCGCTGCTCCTCGAAGGCGCGCAGGGTCTCCAGGACCTGGGAGCGGCGGAAGTCCCGCTCGCCCCGGCTGAGGCCGGCCATGGCTTCGACGGCGGCCAGGTCCTCGTTCGCCTTCGTGATGCTCTTTTCCACGTCGAGCAGCCGCCGCTGGACGGTCGTCAACTGGTTGGCCAGCATGGTGCGGTTCTCCTCGTAGTCCGGCGCGCAGTCCTCCTTGAACAGCTCCACCATCTTTTCGACGACGGCCTTCCCCTCGGCGCGGTCGGTGGTCATGATGGAGACCTGCAGCATGTTGGTGTCTTTCACCGGGGTGACCTCGATGTCCTCCTTGAAGCCCCTGAACTCTTCCATGGGGACGTCAAGGTTCAGTTCTTTGATGGTCTTCAGCAGGAGGTCGTCGCTCCGGAGGACCTCCTTGGCCGCGGCGGGATTGGTGTAGACCGGCGAGTTGAACTGCCCGAGGGCGATGGTGGTGCTGACCTTGTAGACCGGCGGAAGGAGAAAACTGATCACGGCCGCGGTCACTATGGAAAGCAGGAAGACGCCGGTGATCATCCAGCGGTAGCGCCACAATACGAGGACGAGGTCGCGCAGGTCGATTTCATCGTCGTAGGGCGGCGGCACCTGAGGCTGTGCTCCGGGGACGGGCTGCGTCAATGCGATTCACTCCAAGGCGGGCGGACGCGGAGGTCCGCCCCTACGTATTCGGTCGTCGGTCGTCAGGCGTCGGGCGTCGGGCGTCGGATCCGGTTGATGGCAGCTTTATGGATTTTTCTACATCGGTTTACACGTTCCTGCCTCGAGAGGGAAAAGATCGGCTACTGTGCCTGTTACTTGACCCGGAGTGTCAGGATGGTGTAAGCTAAACCTGGAGGTGAAGCTTATGGAAAACGTAGTGGGCGTGGAGGAAGCGAGGCGGACTCTGGGTCGTCTGATCCGGCGGATCGTGGAGACCGGCGAAGAGGTAATCATAACCCGGCGGGCCAGAGAAAAGGTGGTAGTGATGAATTACGAAGAGTACAAAAAACTCCGGGAGATTGCGGCAGAGGCCTCGACCGCCAAGGTTTCCGAAGCGTTAGCCCGGATTCGCACGGCGGTGCGCGAGGCCGGCCTTTCCGCCGGGGTTGTTAACGATGCCCTGCGTGAGGTTCGGTCCCGTTGACACGAATCGTGATGGATACCAACGTTATCGTCTCAGCGATCGGGTGGAATGGGCCGCCATCCCGGCTGTTGGAAGCCTGCTTAAAAGGTAGGCTCAGGCTTTTTATCAGCCCGGCCAGCCTGCAGGAAGTGGCGGAGGTGCTCGCCAGACCGAAACTTGCGGTAGTGGCGAGGCATCCTGACCTGCCGCCAGTGCTTGCCTGGTTGCATCATCCGGCTCGCCTTGTCTTTCCTGCGGCTGAACCGCGAGTGGTGGAGGAGGATCCGGATGATAACAAGGTGGTCGCCTGTGCCGTGGAGGCGAAGGCGGAGGCGGTCATTACCGGCGACGACCACCTCCTGCGTCTGGGTACCTGCGAAGGGATTGCGATTATAACACCCGATCAGGCGTGCGCGCGGTGGGGCGTTTAGAGAGATAGAAAACAGCCAGAATGATCAGGCTTGCGGAGTCATCTTCCGGATACGGATCCGGCTAGGCGTGATGACCGTATAGGAATTGCACATTTCCAAAAGGTACTTCTGCAATGCTGTGAACACCAGCTGCCCTTTCTTTTCTTGAGGCAAGCCTGCGAGGCGAATCAGGATAACCCCCTTGCTCACCCGGCGCTGGCGGAAAACGATCTCGCCGAAGTCCTTATCTGCTGTGATCAAGAGTGCATCCCGCGAATTTGCCATATCAAGCACCGCGGCGTCTGTGATACCAGGTTCCATTTCTGCCACCCACATAACCTCATAGCCGCAGTTTCTCAGCTGGTCGACGATCTGCCGGTCGATGCTTTCATCCGCAACCAGGATCATTTCACTTCTTCTCGGACGGGATATACTACGTCGGCCTTCACAGCCTCGGCCGCAAAAACCAAGGCGGCTCGGATCGCTTCTTCCGTTAAACGGGGATAGGCCTGAAGAATCTGTTCCACCGTTTCCCCGGCGGCCAGCTTTTCCAGAATTAACGAAACCGGAATCCGTGTTCCCCTAATTACCGGTTTGCCCATCATGATGTCGGGGTCTGATTGAATCCACTCTTGTCTCATTGAAAACACCCCTTTCGTGAATCAGTTCTCTGATCGGATCATTATGATTCACGGCGTATTACTATAGTATACCACGGCGCCCGGGCTGAAGTCCTTGTCCGCCGTGGCGGAGCGTTTAAACCGGCAGCGGCAGGGCTTTCAGCGTCGTTCAGCGTTCAGATCCTTCAGGATCAACACTTCGATTTCTTCAATTCCTTTTAGATCGGCGTCGTTAGTGATAAAGATGTCGCTAATTCTCCCAACTTGCTCTCTCCCGGCACACATATTCCTGGGCATCAACATCCTTCCAGATTTCTGCTCCCAGACCGGCCATTTCCATCCACGTCTTCTTTTGGACTCGGACAGGTTTCTCACCTGCAAGCCGTGTAGAGAGTCTGGCAATAAGTTCTAACTGCTCGCTTACCGGGAGTGCTGCAGCGAGCCTCAATAGTTCCGTTATGCTTTTTCTTTCAGTCGCCATCGTTTACCTCCTTCAGGCCCAGTTCTTCGGCGTTTTCCAAATAGAGTTCTACAGCCTCCTTCAGATTGAGAAAGGCCTCTTCTATTGTATCGCCGGCACTGGCTACACCAAGTTCAGGGCATTTGGAAACGTAGCCGTATTCTTCTTTCCAGATGAGGCTCGTCAAGTTAAAGCGTGGCATAGTTTTGTCCCCCCTGACATTCGCCCCGATTTGTCTCTCCATACTGATTCACTTCACTGATCGGATTCACTATTCTGATTCACTTCTCATCAGTATAGTATACCACGGCGGCCCGGCGGGGTGCTTCAGCCGCTGGCGCTGAGCGGATTCGCCGGGCGAATCCGGACGGCGGCGGGCGGCTGAAACGGTCTCCGGGCGCCGGGAGCCGGGCATCAGTCGCATAATTTAGTATGGTGTCCCCGAAATTTATACCGGCAGCGGCAGGGCTTTCAGCGTGTCGTAGAGGTCTTTGAACCGCGGGTTCAGCTTTTCGGCTTCCTTGAGCAGGGCCCCGGCCTCTTTGGCCTTTCCCTGCTTTTCCTTTGCCAGGGCGAGCCAGAGGGTGGCCTGGCCCTTGGCGTTCCGGTCCCGCAGGTTCTTGCGTGCCGGGTCGAGTTCGGCGACGGCCGGCTGGTACTCGCCGCGCAGGCAGCGCGCCACGCCCAGGCTGAGCCGGAGGTCGGGGCGCGGCTGCAGGCGCGGGCCGGACCAGAGGCGCAGGTCCTCCTCGCTCACGGCCTTCATCCGCTCGGCCATGCGTTGCGGGACGGCCAGGGCCTTATCGGTCCAGGCGCGGGCCTCGTCTTTCTTTCC
>JASEER010000058.1 GCA_030019475.1 Thermoanaerobacterales bacterium
TAATGGAGCAATACCTTTGGGACAGTATACAGCAACAGTCTCAGGAATAGGAAATAATAACGTTGTGACAGCAACAATTAGTATCCCTGACGAAGGATACAATGGTTTAGGTTTTCGTCAGCATCCCGTCGAACCTAACTGGGACGACGATGAGTGGTACGAAATTACGGTAACGCGCATCAAGTATCGGCGTTACACAGTGGATGGGTTTGAACCAATAGTCACGTTCGACAGATTTGTTTTTCTGTCAGTTGCTCAAAGCACCCCCGTTAAGAACATACGGTACATTATCGTTCGTAGTCCTGGGGGTAATACATTTGGGGCCGGGGGCAAAGATGTGAATGTTGACCCGGAAAAATACTACTATTACTCCTTATACTATGGTTTCATGATGGATGTGCCTTGGGGACAGCCCGTCGCAGCAACAAGGAGTGTAAAGATTCCTAGTGATGCTACAGATGCGAAAGCTTCGGCAGACGCCGCCGCGTCCCGCACCATTTACAACGGCCAGTCTGCCGCTTACTGGGCTTACCAAGCGAGCCTTGCCGCGCAGAATCCGGCTCCGACGATCACCAGGGTGCAGGGCTTGAACAACGCCACCTGCACCACAGGTACGACCTTCTCCGTAGTCGTTCAGGCCGCCGGCGCGACGGAGTGTCGGGCGAAGGTTGATAACGGGGCCTGGACAGGGTGGGTACCTATCGGCTCACCCGTAATGGTGACGGGTATAACTTTAACAGGCGCCCACACTATCTACGTTGAAGCACGTGGTAGTACAGGGGCAACGGCTACCGGCCAAATGATGATGTTTAAGCTTTAAGTCTGTCCGGCCTGTCCGGCTATCCGCCCGGGCCTCATAGAGGAGTCCGGGCTTTTTCTTTTATGGGAGGTGATGCTTTGCTCCTTCACAATTCCCCCAGAACGGGCCGAAACCCGCCAAGGGGTAGTCCAGTATCCAACCGATTAATTAAAACGCTCCTGGCGGCCGCCAGCGCGTTTCTGGTCGCCCTTGCTTTAGTGGTGCCTTCGGCCCACGCCGCGTCCTGGGAGTACCGAATCACGGAGACCGACACACCGACCACCATCGACCAGGCTGCCACGACGGCCGTGGTGGACACACAGGCCCACGAGATCCGGCTTCCCAAGGGTGCCCCGAAGGCGGCCGCGTTCTGGGGTAATGAAGCCCTAGACTACATCGTCATGGCTCCGGATGGCGTGAAGCACTTCAGTTGGGACGGCACGCAGATGGTGGAGAACACTGTTGTGAGCGTGCCCGGGATCACCAACCCCCTGGCCGCGTTTACCTCTTCGCCGTACCCGGATGTCATTGTGGCGGACGGGGACCGGAACCAGGTCACACACTACAGCTTTACCGGCTCGGAGATGGTGGAGAACCTAGCTCTTTCCGTCGCCGGCTTGACCGGGGTGGTGGCCGTAGGTTCCCGGGACGTGGACCTGGCCGCCCTCGCCGACGGGAAGCTGGAGTATTACGGCTGGGACGGCTCCACCATGGTCCAGATCCCGGCGTTGTCCGTGCAGTCCGGTCTGACGAACCCCATTGACTTTGCCCTATTTCCGGGCTCTTATGACTTCATCGTGCTTGACGGCAACCAGGCCCGGTACTACAGCGCAGGAACGGAGAACCCGGCCTTGGCGATCACCGGCCTAGTTGGGGCGAAGGCCATTGCCGCGGCGGACGGCGGCAATGTCGCCATCGTTCAAGACAACCAGGTGAAGCACTACAGCTTGGCCGGGGAGAGCTTTACCTACAATGCTGCCCTGTCGGTCACGTCCGGTTTGACCAGCCCGACCTGCGTCGCCCTTCGCCCGGGCACCTATGACCGCCTGATCGTGGACGGGGATGAGGTCCGGTACTACATGTGGGACGGTGCTGAGCTGGTCTACAACCCGGCCCTGTCCGTCACCGTGGCCGGCCTCCAAGACATGGGCAACTACTACCCGTCCGCGGTTGCCCAAAGCCAGCTATTTGATCCCGGCCCCGCGGACGTGTCCTGGGTACGGGTACGCGCATACTGCTCCACGCCTCCGAGAACCTCCGTCACCTGGGCCGTCACAGCGGACGGCGTGGACTGGATCACGCGCTGGCGCGTCGTCGGGCTGGACGGCGGCGGGACAAGCCTGGAGGTCTCACCGGGCACCGGGGCCACCTGGCAGGCGATCGGAGACGGATCAAAGGCGTGGCCGACGGCCAACACGTTTGAATTGTGGTGCCAGGTTCCGGCCGGCCAGGCCGTGGGGTGGCGGGCCACACTCGCGACCAACGACCCGAAGGCGACCCCCAAGGTGGTTGCTCCAGTGCCCGACACGGATATCGCCGTTCTGCTAGATGCCGGGAACCCGCCGGTAAAGCCCGTCATACCGGAGCAGGGGTCGTGTTACACCACGAGCACTCCAACATTTAGTTGGAGCTTCGTCGATCCGGACGCTGGCGATATGCAGGGCGGGTATGAGATTGAGATCGCAAAGCTCGACGCCACTCCGGTCTACCAATCCGGGGTTGTGCAGAGTACCGAAACGTCCTTCCGCGTGCCAACCTCGCAAGCCCCCGATCTGCCCGGCCCCCTGTGGGCCTCGGGGGATTACAGGTTCACCGTCCGGATGCGGCTCTACGACAGCATGGGCATCCCGTCAGAATGGTCGGACCCCGCGGAGTTTTGCGTAGTCGCATTTGAGCGCCCGCGAATCAGAGAGCTGGTCAGCGTCCCCCAGGGCAGCCCCCAGCCCGACCCGGCCGACCCGGCAACGCACCTGGTGATTACCGAGGGGATGACCGCCGATCAGCTTCCGGTAACCAAAGCCGGGGGCAAAGTCGGACTGCTGGTGGACAGCATCGGCCCGGTGGACGCGGCGACCGCGCGGTTTCCATCCCTGGCCACAGAAGCCACCGTGGGGACCCTGCCAACCGTGACGGAGACCAACGGCAGCAATAAGCGGTGGCTCATCGAGTTCTGGACGGCGGCCTCGCTCGACGACTGCCCATCCGGCACGGTTGTCCGGATGGAGCTGGACGGTTCGGGGGCGGAAGGCACCACGGCCTTGGATGCACCGCCATACGCCGCCGGCGTGGTGCGGACCCAGGGGAGTGTGTACGAAGACTGGTTCGTGGTGCTCGAGGGCCGGGACAGCCCATAACAACGGGAGGTGGTATTACGCTTACTCGGCAACAACCCAGAGATGATGTCCATCAGGAAGTCACTCACAGGCAGGAAGACACTCCTGGTGTCCCCGAGTTCCTTTTTGTCTGTACGTGTTGCGGCAACAGCTACAATGCCCCAACGAGGGCCGTTGAGGTGTGGCGAGTTTGCCCGCAGTGCAACAAATATGAACGAGCTATTCGTGTTCGATAGTACACGCGAAAGCAGCCGGGCTCAACAAGGCCCGGCCTTCTCTTTCTTTTGAACGCATTTGGACAGGAGGCGAACAGGTTGCACCAGGCGCCGGCCCCCAAGGAACCATACCGAACCCCGACCATGCCGACCATGAATACCCTCGTCGCAGCCCGAGCAGCGGTGACTCTTGCACGCCCGGGAGACGGCCTGCTCAGACACTCGCAGCGAGTGGCGGATCTCGTGGCCCGCGTGCTGGAAAGAGAACCTAGCCTGGCAGGAGACCTGGGTCGCGAGATTGTCGTTCTGGCGGCATTTGTGCACGACCTGGGGAAGGCGGAATGGCCGGCGGTCTATTTCGCAACGCCTCTGCACCAGTTGAGCCAACGTGCCAGGCAGGCCATCCATTCGCACCCCTTGGCCGGGGCCAACTTGGCCGCGTCCCTGGGCGTGACACCGGATGTCAGGGCGCTTATCGAACAGCACCACGAGCGCGCCGGCGGGGGAGGCTACCCGCGCGGCCTAGCCGACCCTCACCCGGCCGCCCTTCTCATCGGTGCCTGTGACGCCTACTGTGCGTGCCTGGAGCCGAGGCCGTACCGGCCTGAGCCGCTGCCTGAATTCGAGGTCTTGCGCGAGGCGGCAAAAGTAGGGATACCGGAGGTGGTGCGGGTGCTGGACGATCTCTCCCGCACTGGCTGACTATGGGACGTGGCCCGGCCCGGCCCGGCGTCGGGCTTCCAAACCAAGACTAACGATTGAAGGGAGCTGACATCTTGATTGCCATTGACCTTGGTTACTCACATGTGAAGGCCGTTTCTGAGGACGGCCGAGTTCTACTGCCATCTGTGGTTTCACCGCCAAGGGAGCTGCTGCTGGCCGACCTGGGCAAGAACATCGGCTACCAGGTGGATATCCGTCGCATCAACGGACAGAGCCAACAATACTTCGTCGGCGAACTGGCCATCCGTGAGGGACTGACGCCGAGCTTTTGCCTCGAACGTGAAAAACACCTGCACCCCCACCACGACGTGCTCGTTTTGACGGCTATCCGCCTAGTTGGCGGCGGAACAGGCGTGCCCGTCGTCGTCGGGTTGCCCCCTGGGTACTACAACGCACAGAAGGATGCCCTAACCCGTCACCTTATGGGCTTACATGCGGAGGTGGCGATCAACGGGGGTAACCCTCAGCGGGTGTCGATCGGCCGCGTTATTGTCTATCCCCAGGGGGCAGGCGCCCTGCTTACGGTCAAGGACATACCGGCTCACGGCTTGATCATCTTGGTTGACATCGGCTACAAGACCACCGATTTTATCGGCGCCGAAATGGTGGACGGGGCTTGGCGGGTGGTGTCGAGCCTGTGCGGGACGATCGAGATCGCGGTCCATGCCCTTCACGAGGCCGTGGCCCAAGAGATCCGGAAGGCGACAGGGGCGCAGCTCGACCCGACCCGCATGGCTACCCTCTTAGAGGCGGGAACGCTCTGGTTCCGCGGGCGGGAATACGACCTCACACCAATCATTTCCCGCGCCCGCGCCGGCGTGGCGCAGGCCATCGCGGATCGCGTCCTTACCACGTTGGGCGACCGCGGGGATTTCGTGCGCCGGACATACCTTGCGGGCGGCGGTGCCGCGGCGCTGCCGGAGCTGGCCGGGATGCTCCCCGGCGCCGAAGTGGTTCCCGAAGCACAGTGGGCCAATGCGCTGGGCTACCTGGAAGCGGGACGACAGCTCATCGGGCAGGCCGGTGCCCAGTAGCGGGTCAACCGTAGCCTTTAGGCAACTTGTATACAGCTTTCCGCCCAGTAATGACGCGGGTTCCCGG
Organism: Thermoanaerobacterales bacterium; assembly: GCA_030019475.1. Classification (NCBI taxonomy): domain Bacteria; kingdom Bacillati; phylum Bacillota; class Clostridia; order Thermoanaerobacterales; species Thermoanaerobacterales bacterium. The sequence continues at coordinate 5,172 of JASEER010000058.1, forward strand.
TGCGCCGAGGGGGTAATTTGTATACACCTTCTTACCGAGGCCTGAAAGATGTATACATTTGGCCCATCTTATTAGCTCGTAACCCTTATGCGGCAAGGCGTGGAGCCCGTATACAGATAAGGCGGAGGTAGGATAGGTCGTCCCGAGTCGACCGCAAGGCCGAGGGTGATTTGTATACAGCTTCCCGCTCAATAACGGTGCGGGGTTGAGGGTTGTCGCAGGGGCTATTGGTATACACCTTTTCACGAGGACGTGAAGGGTGTATACATTTTGTCCTGTTTTGTGGCCTGCAATCCTTGTGCGGCAAGGGTTTGTAGCTGTATACAGGAGGGCGTACTTGTATACGGGTTCCAGCCCAGTAATGACGGGGACTTGCGGTTCGCCGAAGGGCTATTTGTCATACACCTTTCACGGGGGCGTGCAAAGAGTGTATGACATTTTCGTTTTTGAGGAGGCCGTATCCCTTGCGGGGTGCGGCTTCCGGATGTCTGACAACATTGTAAGACATTTTTCCCGTTACACACCCCGCCATGCCTTGGGCTGGAAGGCCGGAAGCTGTATTACGAGGAGCTGAGACCGTGGGTTCCGGTTGTAGGACAAAAACAAGAGAAGGTACCGCCACTCGCATATTGACCATCCGTCTGCCGGCGGACCATCCCGTCTGGTCTGTTCCGGACAGGGAGCGCAGTCGAGTTGCGCGCGAGTGGCTGGATTACGGCCGTGACGTAGCGTCCGCCATGGACACCGTCATCCGCGAGATTCATTGCCTACGTGAAGCGATCGAGAGCAATGCGTTAAACTGTGTCTCACCTAAAGCCAAGAAAGCACGGGTCGACGTTAAGTCGTTCATGGGAATATGACACCAGTCTGTATCGAGGAGGTCAGGAGATGTGGGTGGGCGTAGACGTGTGCAACACCCTTGCCAACGTCAACCTTGAATTGCTCAGGCGTTTCAACATTCGGATGAACGAATACCCGGCGCCCATAGAACCGGAATGGTTTGCTTCAAGCGAGGGCTTGCGCGTTCTGTGGGCCGCCGAGCCATTTCCCGGGGCTGCGGCCGCCTTGGCGAGGCTGGTCCGGAACGGGTACCGCCTGGTCTATGTCTCGAGCCGGCCGAAGGAAGCGGAGTTCATCACCCTCCGCTGGCTCGAATTCCACGGCTTTCCCGAGGCACCCCTCTGTCTCTTGCCGCGGGGCCGGAAAGTCATACTCTCGGAGAAGGCACGGGTTGCGGCCTTTTTCGAGGACAATCCCCAGGAGATCCTGACACTGAAACGCGCGGGGGTAGACGTTATCGTCAAAGACTGGCCTTATAACAGAGCCGTGCAGGGATCCGCCAGGTTCAAGGCCTGGCGGGAGGTTGCGGGGCAGGCCGCCGGTATCTTGTGTATGGACTGATCGGCACTTTTTGGTTGGCAGGAGGTGGAGACAATGCACGACATCCTGGAACAGGGCCGCACGCGCAGTTTCTCGGTGACCGACCACGGTCTCATTGATGGCCTTCTAGATGTCGGCGGGAGTGACCTGCTGGGCTTCTACATTATGCTTAAACGTTTCGTATCTCGGAAGCCTGAGGACACCCCCGGGGTCACCATGTCTTTCAGCGTGCGGTATTACTGCAAGCGGTCAGGCGTCGGTCAGGAGAAGTTCTATAGGCTGATGACGCTCCTGTGGCAAGTTGGTCTTGTGGATGTGCGCAAGGAGACCCTGTCCGAAGGGGGTAAGAAGGGTTGGCAAAATAGATACGTTATTCACGACTATCCGCCGTACGAGGAGAATATCCACGTCATTCGCATCGGATCTTTTACTAATGCGCGTTCTCGAAGGTATTCTGATACAGGTATACCTGCCTCAGGTATACCTGAGGCGGAACGCAAGAATAAGATAACGAGAGAATATAGTGGTGGTGGTTATACGCGCGCGCGCAAAGATACATGTATCATGTCTCCAGGTGCTGCTCCTTCCGGCACGCGCGCCGCACCCGTTCCACCTCGTGACACGCCGGCGGACTCGCTCCGGCCGGCCGTGGCGAAGGCCCGGGCAATGGTAAAGCAGATAACCGGCGTGGATCTGCCCGAGGCGGTCTTGGAGAAGATGGCCGTCTATGACGATGAGCAGATCCACAACGCCGTAATGGTCTTGGATGCATACCTGGCCCGCAATGACGTGGATGATGTCGGCGGGTTTCTGCTTCAGGCTTTGGCTGAGCAGTGGCGACTGGAACCCGCCCCGCGGCGAAAGCGCGAGCCCAAGAAGGTTGCCAGGGCTTCTGGGAAAAGGGGTCGGAAGCACCAGGTATCTCTGAACTCCTTATACGTTTAGGCGAAGAGCCGAGGATTCGATAAGCCGGGATCCCCGGCTTTTTTGTTGAGGGGTGAGCGGCACATGAGTCACCACAAGTTCTTCGTCGGCGATGCACTGACCGTGCTCCGGCAGCTACCCGCCGCAAGCGTGGACGCCGTGGTCACCAGCCCGCCGTACTGGAATCTCAGGGATTACGGTGTCCGCGGCCAAATTGGCTTGGAGAAGGAACCCGAGGATTACGTCCGGCGTTTGCTCGAAGTGTTCACGGAAGTGCGCCGGGTGCTGAAGGTTACCGGATCGTGTTGGGTCAACCTGGGCGACACGTACTGGGGGGGCGGCCAGGGTCATGACCCGAGCGAGCGAAGCATCTACGCTGGCCGCGATCATCTTCCCGAACGCCCGGGACGGGCGGGCACTCGACGCCGCGACGGATGGAAACAACGCAAGCAGCTCCTGCTCATCCCGGCCCGGCTCGCGATCGCGATGCAGGAGGCCGGCTGGATCCTCCGGAACGACGTGATCTGGCATAAGCCCAACGGCATGCCCGTGTCCTGCAAAGACCGCTTGAGCAACCGCCACGAGCACCTGTTCCACTTCGTGCTCCGGGAGCGCTACTACTACGACTTGGACGCTATCCGCGTACCCTGGGAAGGATCGGATTTACGACGGCGCTGGGGCCGGCCGGGAGATTACTCTGACACGGCGAGGGGACGTATCCCGAAGTGTGGTACAGAAGAGTACCGGCAGTGGTATCACAAAGAGCGTGAGAAACGGAGCTGGCACGACCACGAGAACGATGCCCAGATGGGCTTCGGACATCAGGGGCGTGGCCTGGAAAGGAAACAACCCTTGCCGCACCCGGACGGCAAGAACCCCGGGGACGTGTGGTCTATCCCGGTCAAGCCGTTCCCAGGCCATCATTTCGCCACCATGCCACCCGGGCTGGTGGAGCGCTGTCTCCAGGCCACCACCAGTCCCGCGGTTTGCCCGTGTTGTGGGGCGCCTTGGGAAAGGGTCAGGGAACGCACGGGACATATCAACCGGCGTGAGGCTGCCCATGTTCCCGGCGGCGGGCCCACCAAGACGGACAGCACGGGGTGGGCGCCGCTGACGAGGGGGACGGACAGGTTTCGGCCTACTTGCAGGTGTCCTGACAACGATGGAGCAAAAGCCGCCGTCGTACTCGACCCCTTCGGCGGCGCCGGCACGACGACCATCGTGGCGATGGCCCTGGGCCGGGACAGCGTTTACATCGACCTCAACTCGGCTTACGCGCGCCTGGCCATTCATCGCGCCGGTTTAGGTGGCGGGATGCTTGATTGTCACACCTACGAACTGATTGATGCAGGAGGAGAAGCCGGCCGCGAGGTGACTAGCGGTTAAGTAGGCGCCCGCGTACCGTCTCCCAATGCTCCCGGCCCGCGGC
>JASEER010000059.1 GCA_030019475.1 Thermoanaerobacterales bacterium
CGGCGATGGAGGAGGTCTCGGCCGCCACCGAAGAGCTGACCGCCCTGGCGGGCGAACTGGACAAGCTGGCCGCGCGCTTCCGCGTTTAGGGGGCGTAACAGCGTTGGGCACTCATGCAGGGGCGGCTTCGGCCGCCCCGATGCTTAGTCGCAAGGTGTGGGTACTGTCTCAGGGTGAAAGCCAGGCTCCCGGCTCCCGCCGCGTCCCCCGTCCCGGTTGTTATTTCTAGGAAGTTGATATAGTATAATAGGGTATTAAAAACTGCCGCGGTGGTGTTTTGTTTGCCGGGACGTCGTATTTCACGCTGGTTCTTCGCCGTATTAGGGATAATGCTGGCCGGCCTGGTCCTTTTCGGCGTTTACGCTTACTACACAAATTACGCCCAGCTCGGTAACCTGATGCGGGTCATATATTTGGTGCGCACGCAGTCCCTTGAACCGGCGGCGGCGTCACGCCTGGTCCAGGGCGCGGCGGAGGGCATGGTGGAGGCCCTGGACGACCCCTACTCCGAATACCTGGAACCGCAGATGTACTCGCGCCTGAAAATGCAGCTGGAGAGTACCTTCGGCGGGTTGGGGATCCTGGTCGGGATGCGCGAGAACCGGCTTACCGTCGTCCGGCCTTACGAGGGCACCCCGGCGGCCCGCGCCGGCATCCGGGGCGGGGACGTGATCGTCGAGATCGACGGGACGAAGACCGAGGGCATGGACCTGGAGACCGCGGTGGGCCTGATGAAAGGGCCGGTCGGAACCAAGGTCTGCCTGCTCATCAGGCGGGACGGCCACGCCGATCCCCTGCGCTTTGAAGTCCCCCGGGAGGAGATCCGGGTGCCGACCGTGTACAGCGAGATGCTGGACAGGAGGGTCGGCCACATCGCCATCACCCAGTTCGCCGAGCAGACGCCGGCCGAGGTGCGCGAGGCGCTGGAGAAATTGAAGGAGCAGAGGATGCGGGCGCTGGTCCTGGACCTGCGGGACAACCCCGGGGGGAGCCTGACGAGCGCCATCGAGGTCGCCGACATCTTCCTGGACAAAGGGCCCATCGTCTTTGTCGACTACCGCGCGGCGAAGGACGAGGCCTTTTACGCCCACCCGCCGGCCCTGGACCTGCCGCTGGCGGTGCTGATGAACGAGAACAGCGCCAGCGCTTCCGAGATCCTGGCCGGGGCCATCAAGGACCACGGGGCCGGGACCCTGGTCGGGCAGCGCACTTTCGGCAAGGGGGTCATCCAGGTCCTTTACGGCCTGGCGGACGGCTCCGGGCTGAAACTGACCACGGGCCGCTACCTGACCCCGTCCCGGCATGACCTGAACGGCCGGGGGATCGAACCCGACGTTCCCGTTACCCAGCCCGCGGACGGTTCAGCGGATAGACAACTGCAAAAGGCCATCGAGGTGCTGCAACAATAGGGGGAGTCTGATTGGTGTTTTCCCTCGGCTGGGTCATGACCCAGGTGGCCCTGCAGATCGTGCAAGTCCTGGTCCACCCGCTCTTCTGGTTGGTCATCGTGCTCGTCGCCCTGCAGTACTACCGCGTGGCCTCCCTGAGGCGGAGCTTTCTGCCGGGCCGCGGCGGGGTGGTCCGGGACACGCTGGTTTCCACACTTTTCGGGCTCCTCGGCGGGTTTATCGGCAGCCTGCTGGTCGTCGGCGCCGGCCTTACGGTTTCGGGTTCAGGCCTCTGGTACCTCCTGCCGGTGGCCATCGCCCTCATGCTCCTCTCCCCGCGCTTTCTGTGCTTCGCCTATGCCGGGGGCCTGGTCTCCCTGGCGAACCTGGTCTTCGGCTTTCCGCAGATCAGCATCCCGCAGGTCATGGCCCTGGTGGCCATTCTGCACTTCATGGAGGCGCTCCTGATCCTGTTGAGCGGCCACCTGGGGGCGGTTCCGGCCTATGTCCGCGTGTCCGGGGGGCGTATCATCGGGGGCTTCACGCTACAAAAGTTCTGGCCCCTGCCCGTGGTGGTCCTGGTTCTCGTGGGCACCCTTCCCCCCGGCGGGGAGGGGGTGGTGATGCCCGACTGGTGGCCCCTCATCCCCCACGGCCTGCCGGGCAACGGGAAAGACCTCGTCTTCGCCATGATCCCCCTGGTGGCCGCCCTCGGCTACGGCGACTTCGCCACGGCCCGGACGCCGGCCTCCAAGAGCCGGGTGAGCGCCGTCCACCTGGCCGGCTACAGCCTGACGCTCTTCGCCCTGGCCTTCCTAGCGGGGCGGGAGCCGCTCCTGTCCTGGGCGGCCGCCCTCTTTTCGCCCCTCGGCCACGAGCTTGTCATCCTCATCGGGAAGCGCCTGGAGATGGACGCGCCGCCGATCTATACCCCGCGGCGCGACGGGCTGCTGGTGCTCGACGTGGCCCCCGGCTCCCCGGCCTGGCACGGCGGTGTGCGCAGCGGGGACCTGGTGGTGGAGGTCAACGGTCTCCCGGTGCGGACGCGGCGCGACCTGGCGGAGGCCCTGGAGACCCCGGGGGCCTATGAACTCTTCTATCTCGGGCGCGACGGCCGGTACCGGCGGGAGACGGTGATCCGGCGGCCCGGAGAGACCCTCGGCCTGCTGCCGGTGCCGGACGGGGACGAGGAGGCCTTTGTCGAGATGCGCTCCGGAGGGCTGCTGGACGCCCTCCGCCGGCGCCGCGGTTGACAGCCCCGGGGCGGGGCCCTATAATGGGGGCAGAACGTACGGGCCACGAAGGCCCGCCAAGGCCACGGAGGTCGAGAATACGCCTGCCGCGGCCGTTTTTGTCTGGAGGTGCTGCCAAGATGTGCGAGGCCAACGCATACCTTCGCAAGGGAGAGGGAGAGGCCGAAGAGCTTATCCTGGAGAACGTGGACCGGGTCGTCCCGCACGAGGACGGGCTTTTGCTGGAGGATATCTTCGGGCGGCGGAAGATCATCCGGGCGCGGATTGCGGAACTGGCCCTGGTCGACCACCGCATCATCCTGGAGCGGGACTGAGTCCTTGTTTGTCGAAGCCGAGCGCCGGCCCGGCCTTCCGGACTGGTTGACGGAGGAGGTTCCGCCGCCGCCGAACCGCAGAGGGGGGCGGCGCTTTGTCTCCCGCACCGTCCAGGCCGTGGCCGGAGTGATCAGGGAGGACTTCCTGTCGGCCCGGAGGGCCGCCGCCCCGGGGCTCCTGCAGTCCCTGGATCCCAGGGTGAAGGTCGTCACCCTGGGCGGGCTGATCGTCGTTGCCTCCCTGTCGAGCCATTGGGCCGTGATCCTCGGCCTTTACCTGGCCGCCCTGGCCGCCGGGCTGGCGTCGCGCCTGGGTTTGTCCCTTCTGGTTACGCGGGTCTGGCCGTTCTGCCTGCTCTTCGCGGGCGTGGCCGCCCTGCCCATGGTCCTGAGCTGGGTCACGCCGGGGGAGGCCCTGGCGGCCATCTGGACCGGCGGACCGCGGCTCGGACCGCTGGCCCTGCCGCCGGACCTTTACCTTTCGCGGGAGGGCCTGCTCCAGGCCGCCGTCTTCACCTCCCGCGTCGCCCTGTGCATGACCCTGGCCCTGCTGCTGGCTCTGACCACCCCGGCGAGCCGCCTTTTCTGGGCCCTGCGCGCCCTGCGGGTACCGCGGGTTTTTGTGGTACTCCTGGAGACGTCCCAGAGGTACCTCTTTCTGCTCCTACGCATGGTGCAGGAGCTGCATATCGCCCGGGAGGCGCGCACGATCAGCCCCGCCGGCCCGCCCGCGGGACGCCGTTTCGCCGTCCAGGGGATCGCCGTCCTGCTCAGCCGTTCGCTCTTGCTGAGCGAGGAGGTGCACCAGGCGATGCTGGCCCGCGGCTATACTGGGGAACCCCGCGTGGTCGACGGGGAAGGCTTCCGCGCCGGGTGGCGCGACCTGGCCTGGACGGTGGGCTGCATCGCCGCCGCCGCGGCGGCCCTGGCGGCGCAGGGATATCTTATATAACCTGCGGGGGGACGGGGGATCTCCTCTCTACGCTCCGGTACTCCGCGTCGACAGTTCTAGGCTCGGCATCAAATACGGAGGTGCGTCACCCTGGCCGCCGAAGCGCTTTACACCCTGGAGAACGTGGACTTCGCCTACCAGCCCGGGCAGCCGGTCCTGAGGGACATCTCGTTCACGGTGGCCCGCGGAGAGGCCGCCGCCCTGCTGGGCGCCAACGGGTCGGGCAAGTCCACCCTCCTCAAGATCCTGGGCGGCCTGCAATGGCCGACGGCGGGCCGGGTACTCGCCTTCGGCGAGTCGTTGACCGAGGAGCGCTTCACCGACCCGGTCTTCGCCGCATCCTTCCGGCGCCGGGTGGGCTTCGTCTTCCAGAACACCGACGCCCAGCTCTTCTGCCCCACGGTCGCCGACGAGGTGGCCTACGGCCCGGCACAGTTAGGCTGGACCGCCGAGCAGGTGCGCCGCCGGGTGGACGAGGTGCTGGCCTTTTTCGGCGTCACCGGCCTGGCGTCCCGCCCGCCTTACCGCCTGAGCGGGGGGGAGAAGAAGAAGGTCGCCCTGGCGGCGACCCTGGCCGTCAACCCCGAGGTCCTGCTCCTGGACGAGCCGACGGCCAATCTCGACCCGCGCACACAGTACTGGCTGGTCTCCTTCCTGCAGCGCCTGCACAAGGCGGGGAAAACACTGGTCATCGCCACCCACGACCTGGACATCGTGCCCGCCCTGGCCGGCCGCGTCCTGGTGCTGAGCGAGGACCACCGCCTCCTGGCGGCCGGTTCGCCCCTGGGCGTCCTGGAGGACCGCGACCTGCTGCTGGAGGCGAACCTGGTGCACGAACACTACCACGTCCATGGCCACAGAGGAGAACATGGCCACCTGCACTTCCACCAGCACGACCACCAGGTCGCACATGGCAGGGAAAAGTAGCCTTCGAGTCGAAAAAGGCAAAGGACCAGATTCATCCATTGGATGAGATACCGTCCTGGTACAAAGGTATATTTTCGCAGGACTACCGGGGGAGTGGACCATCCGGTGTTTGACTTTCAAGCGGGGCAGTTGCGGCTCGACGACCTCGGCGGGCCGTACAGCCTGGATGAACTGCGGGAGAGTATGGCCGGCTGCCGGCGGTGCGGCCTGGGCGCCACGCGGACCAACCTGGTCTTCGGCGAGGGGGACCCGCACGCGAAGCTGATGTTCATCGGGGAGGGCCCGGGCGCCGAGGAAGACCGCCAGGGGCGCCCGTTTGTCGGGGCCGCCGGACAGCTCCTGGACCGCATTCTCCAGGCGGCCGGCTTTACGCGGGAGCAGGTCTACATCGCCAACATCGTCAAGTGCCGCCCGCCCGGCAACCGCGTGCCGGCGGCGGAAGAGGCCGCAGCCTGCCTGCCCTGGCTGGAGAAACAGATCAGCCTCATCGCCCCGCGGCTCATCGTGCTCCTGGGGGCCACGGCCCTGAAGTACCTGATCGATCCCAAGGCCGGCATCACCGCCTGGCGCGGGCGCTGGATCGAGCGGGGAAACGTACGCATTATGCCCACCTACCACCCGGCCGCGCTGCTTCGCGACCCGAGCAAGAAGCGCCCGGTCTGGGAGGACATCCAGGCCGTCCGGGACGCCTACCGCGAGCTGGACGCCGCCGGTCCGTCCAACCCACAGACCTCATAACATTTGCTTCCCAGGGCATGGCGTTTGCTCATTGGCGCTCACCAGGGCGCGGTCCAGGCGACCGCGCCTTCTCTTTTCGCCAGACGCAAAAGGTGGCAGTAACGCGCCTCGGCGGCGTTCAAGAGGTGAACGGCCACCTCCGCCGTATCCAGAGGTACTTCGTTGAAGATCCTCCAGGCTGCTTGCCAGTCGCGGCGGGCTTTCTCCACTTCGGTTACCAGGTCGTGTCCGGCGGAGTCGTCCGGGTACACAGTGGCCACCTCCTTCATTCATTGGCAGAAATTTATGCGCCGGCAACCGGCATTAGAAGGCCGTCCCGGCGAATGCTAAAAAGGAAGGAGGATGCCCGAAATGCCCAGAAAATGGTTCGGCCTGCTGGCCGTTTTGATAGTCGCCGGCCTGCTGCTGGCCCCCGGCTGCGGGCAGAAGAAGGCCGAGCGCAAGCCGGCGGAGAAGAAGCCGCGCATCGCCTTCGCCCTGGCCGACATGCGCCGCGACGGCAATCAGGCCGTCCGGAAGGCGGTCGACGAGGCCGCCAAGCGTGACGGGAACCGGATTACCTGGCTGGACGCGAAGGGCGACCCGCTGCAGCAGGAGCGGGATATCGAAAAGCTACTGAAGCAGAAGGTGGACGTGGCCGTCATCCAGTTCGCGGATCCGGCGGGAGGCGGCCCCCTGGTCCGGCGGCTGGCGACGGGCAAGGTGCGGGTCATAGCACTGGAAAACCTGCCCCCCGACACCCCGGTGGACGGTTTCATCACCTCGGACCACCGCCTGGCCGGGCAGCTCCAGGCGCGGTTCGTAATCCAACGGCTCGGAGCCGGGACTTCGGGGCGGGTCCTGATCCTGCAGGGCGACCCCGCGGACCCGATGGCCCAGCAGATCACGGAGAGCGCCCGGACCTACCTGGAGCAGAACTCGGCTTTTACGGTTGAGGTCAAGAGCCACCCCCGCTGGGACCCGAAGGCCGCGGCGGCAACCCTCGAACAGGCCCTGGACGCCGGGCCGCCGGCGGCCGTCCTGGCCAATGAGAGCCGGATGGCCATGGCCGCCGTCGAGGTCCTGCGCACCCGCGGGCTCCACGGCGAGGTGCTCACCGCAGGGGTGGGCGCGGACCGCACGGCGGCGGAGGCCCTGGTCGCCGGGCAGCACGACGCGGAGGTCGACGTGCAGCCGGACATGCTGGGCCGCTTCGCCTACGACGCCGCCGTCAGCACCGCCCGCGACCGGCGGTGGAACTACGACACCCAGACCGTGAACGGCAACTACAGTATCCCGACGCGCATCATCCCCGTACGTCTGGTGGACTCTGAAAACGCCTTCCTGCTGGAGGAGCGCCTGGGGCAGGCGCCCAAGGGCGGAAGGGGACAGGGCGGGTCCCAGTCGGGCGGTGGTAGCAGCAGCGGCAGTTCCGGCGGGGGCGCGGGCGGTGGCGGTCAGGGCGGCCAACAGCAGCAGCAGAAGAAAAAGACCCGCCTGATCATCACCACCCAGGACGGCAAGACCATGGAGATGGAGATCGACGGCGAGGTGAAGAAGATAGAAGCCCGGCCCACCGGCGCGGCGGCCGCAGGAGGCGGCGGCCAGGGCGGCGGAACTTGATCTACTCCGGCAGCCAACGGCCTCGGATGAGCAGCCAACGGCCCCGGATGACAGGAGGGGGTGGCGGAAGCCACCCCCCTCCTCATTCGCGGCTTCTTTGAGGATCTCGCGCTCCTAACAGAGGATGCGGGCTTAATTAACACTACAATTTGTGCAGGTCTTCGACAAAAAGTACCTCTTGGCAACAGTGGATAAGATCTCCTAGTATGGGAAAAACACCGACCTTAGGTGAAATATCTGCGGTTGGGATAAAAAAGGAGTGAAAGAGATCAATGGGTGTAAGATCAAAGGCCCCAGCTTGGGCGGTTCTTCTGATTCTCTTGATGGTATTTGTACCCGCGCCCATATCCCCAGCTCAGGAAGCTTCAGAACCAAGTACAGAGGTTTCCTCGGACACAACTCATCCTTCGGAGGACTCCACCTATGGGGATGCTTCTACTATTAAGACTCGCCAGTCAAACACAGACAATTCGGCCACTGTTTCGGGACAAGTATATCAAGCGGAGAACTCCCTTACCGGGGATACGGTGCTTAGAGTAGTCTATCAAACTCCGCAAGGGGACCAGGAATATTGGCTTATGACCAAACTATTAGTTGAAGAATCGGAGACCATTATTCCGGACCAAGGTGGGACGATTGAGATTCCCGGGGTCGCCAGACTGTACATCCCGCCGAATGCCTTGCCGGCAGAGAGGCCTGTATTCGCCAGATTGGTCACTCTTGAGCCACCACCGGAACTGGTCACGAATGACGATGTATTGTCGCCGGTAGTCTGGGTACGTTTCCGAGGGTTAAGTACCCCGTATCTGAATGAACCGGTATTGCTTACGATTCAACCAACGGGTCAGTCAGCAAACCTAATTAACGTACATCTGCTGGAAGACCTGCCGGAAGCAGCCTACGACAGGGCGGAACCGACCTTAGTTGATGATGAGGTTGTTATCCCACTCCGAGCCCCCGGTTGGGTCGTCTTAACACAACCCCTGGCCAGTAACGAATAAGGAGGGACGAACTGTGAGATTTCGGCGTTACTTAGGAAGTCTTGTTCTACTACTCTGTATTACCTTGTCCATGCTGGTTGCCGCACCGGCTGAGGCCTACCAGCCGGTTATTTTTGACGGCCACGTGCATTCGGAGTATTCGCGGGAGGGTAACTTCACCCGGGATAGAACTCTGGAAGATATCGGCGCAGACCTTCACGCAACATTTCTAGGAATACCCGTGGTGGGATGCCTGACTGATCATTCCGATGTTGTAACAAAAAGACTCTGGGGGATTTACCCTCTAAAATGGCGATATGTACTGACTCCCGAGTTATGGACGGCCAGGCAGGACGATATCGGTCGACTAAGTACGCAATAC
>JASEER010000060.1 GCA_030019475.1 Thermoanaerobacterales bacterium
GCCAGGGAACGGTATTCCCCCGCCGGCTCCTCCAGCGCCGCGGTCACCCGGGAAGCCAGCAGCTGCTGCCGCCTCTCGATGGCCTCGGCCAGGGTGGGCAGGGCGCGGCGCCTGATGCGCTTGCCGATGGTGCGTTCGATGAAACGCAGCTGGCGGACCTCCCGCGGCGTCACCAGGGTAATGGCGACGCCCTCCCGACCCGCGCGCCCCGTACGGCCGATCCGGTTGACGTAGCTGTCCGGGTCCTGGGGGATGTCGAAGTTGATCACGTGGGTCACGTGGCTGATGTCCAGGCCCCGCGCCGCCACGTCGCTGGCCACCAGCAGCTCGACGCTCCCGGCCCGGAAGCGCGCCATGACGCTGTCCCGTTCCCGTTGGGAGAGGTCGCCATGGATGACCTCGGCGGCGTAGCCGCGGACGCGCAGGTTTTCCACCAGGTCGTCCGCGCCCCGTTTGGTACGGCAGAAGATCATTGCACTGGCCGGGTTTTCGATATCCAGGATCCGGCAGAGGGTCTCGACCTTCTGCTTCGGGTTGACCTCGTAATACCGCTGTTCAATAAGGGGCGCGGTGATCTCCAAACCGCGGATCGCCGCCTCGGCGGGCTCGTGCAGGAAACTCCGCGCCAGCTCGGCAATGGGCGGCGCCATCGTCGCCGAGAAGAGCATGGTCTGCCGCTGGGCCGGGCAGCGGGCGAGGATGTCCTCGATGTCCTCTCTGAACCCCATGTCCAGCATCTCATCCGCCTCGTCAAGGACGGCGAAACGGACCGTGTCCAGCGAGAGTGTCCCGCGGCGGAGATGGTCCAGTACCCTCCCCGGGGTGCCGACCACCACTTCCGGCTGGGCGCGCAGCGCCCGGACCTGGTGGTCGATCGACTGGCCGCCGTAGACCGGCAGGGCCCGTGTCTTCAGGTGGCGGCCGAAATTCGTGAGGTCCATGGCGACCTGGACGGCCAGTTCCCGGGTGGGGCAGAGGATGAGGACCTGCAGGCCCCCGCCGGGAACAATCCCGTTGAGGATCGGCAAGCCGAAGGCCGCCGTTTTCCCCGTCCCCGTCTGGGCCTGTCCCAGGACGTCCCGCCCGGTGAGGGCGAGGGGAATCGCCTTCTCCTGGATGGGCGTCGGCCGCTCAAAGCCCATGTCGGCCACCGCCGAGACCAACTCGGGCTTCAGCCCGAGTTCTTCGAATGTGCTTGCCATCGTTCGCTCCTTATTCAACTCTGAAATTCCGTCATCATCACTTCTAGTATTCCGCCGTCAGCCTAGTGTAACACGTTTGGCATCCCTTTTCCAGTACAGCGGCATTCACAGCCTTATGTCCCAGCCGGTGGCCGGGTCGCGGCGCGGATCGAACAGGCCGTCAAGAACGGACCAGTTATCCGGGAACTCGTTGCCCAGGACCCAGTAACTCACGCCGGCCAGGCCGAATTCGCGCACCAGGGCGTACTTCGCGGCTACGCTCCACCCGTCCTCGAACCAGACCATGTGCGTAAAACCCCATTCGTCCGTGTAGTAGAAGTATGGGGAGGCCGCCCGCTGGTCCCACAGGATGCGGGCGCCGTAACGCGCCGCAAGTTTCTTCGCGCGGGCGTTGTCCAGCCCGCGGGCGGTGTTCCACGGTGTGTCGGGCAACTGCCAGTCATAGCCGTAGAGGGGGACGCCCATCAGGACCTTTTCCGGCGGCACGAACCGCGTAACGTAGGCCAGCACCTCGCGGACCTTGTCCAGCGGGGCGATCGGCATCGGCGGCCCGCCGATCCAGCCCCATTCATAGGTCATGACGATCATCCGGTCCACCAGCCGGCCCAGGGCGGCGTAGTCCACGAACCCGACCCAGGACTCCCCGGGCCGGTCGCTGGCCTTCGGCGCCACGGCGATCGAAAGGGGGTGGCCGGACGGCCGGACGGCCGCCGCCACCTCGGCGATAAAGGCCGTATAGGCGTACCGGTCCGCCGGAGGCAGGTTCTCGAAGTCGATGTTCAGGCCGTAGAAGCCCTTCTCGTCCAGCGTCCGCTGGATGTTCCCGATCAGCCGCGCGCGCTTCTCCGGGTCGGTTACCAGGGCATGTCCCAGGGCGGTATTGAAGTTGCCGCCGTCAAAATTGGTGACCACCATCTGGGGCCAGACGCCGCGCTTCCAGGCGGCGTCCACGATCTCCTCCGCGCCGGGAGGGGCGATCAGTTCGCCGTCCGGCCCCGCGCGGTAGCTGAAGACGCTGACCCATGTGAGATGGTCCGCCGCTTCGGCCAGGTACTTGTCCGTCCCCGTTCCCGGCAGGATATAGGCGTTAACCTCAATGACGCGTTGAGGTGTTGTCGCCCCCTCGGCGCTGCCGTACGGAGCGGCCAGGGCCGGTCCCAGTGGGAACAGCATCGTCAGGGCAAAGAGTGCAAGAAGAAACCACGTCGCCTTTTTGATCGCCAGACACCACTCTTTCCAGGAATGATCGGCATACGCAACGTGGTTCCTAATTCTTCAATGGACCGGGACAGCCCTTTATGCAAATCCTACAGGTTCAGCCGCGGATTGCTTGGGCTGCCAGACCTGCTCCATGCAGCCATGTTTAAGGACGCCGTCTGAGGGGAGACCGGCTCCCCTTGCCCGGCCGGGCCGGGTTCGCCCAAAAGCTCCCGGAACACGGGCGGGAGTTGCGCCGGGTCAAACTCGGCCATAAACTCCATCGGGGTCACCGTGTCGGCGGCTGTGAAGGCGGGGAAGGCCAGCGGACCCAGGCTGTTGATATCGTTAAAGTCCATCGAGGCCCGGAGCGTGGCGTTGAATACCCCTTTCTCCAGCGGGTCACCGGTGACCTCGTCCCCGCGCAGGCTGAAGTGCATCGCGGTCTCCATCCGGCGGATGTTGTTTGACCGGTCAACGAAGAAATCAAACAACAGGCCGCGTTCCCCGACAACCTGGACCCTGGAGGCCTCCAGGCGGGCTTCAGTCAGGTCGGCGAGCATCTGCTCTTTTGCCGCCGCCCATTCCTCCCGCATCCGGGCCTCATCCTGCGGCGTGAGCGCCGGACCGCCGGCCGCCCCGGGCATCTCGGCGAAACGCAGAACGGTGATTACGAGGTCCGGAAAGCGTTCCGAAAGAATGAGCCGCTCAGTGGCGTCGAAGAAGAACTTTTTGGCCTGGGCGTCGTTCATCCGCACCTGAAGGTGGGTGGCCCGGACCGCCCCCGCCGGGGTGGTTAACGTTTTCTCCCCAAGGTCGGCCACCGTCACCGGGCTTTCCAGGCCCGGAATATACCCGCCGAGGAACTCCCGCACGGCGGGTGTCAATGCCTTGGCCATCTCGTCCTGAAACTGCTTGATCTCGGGGGTCATTACAAAGGAGCCGAGGTCCACGTAGCGCGGGGCAAACGGGTCACGGAACCAGACGCCGTCCGGGCTGCTGTAAAACGTCGTTTGCAGGGTCTGGCCCTGAACACTCAAGGTGTAGGCTGCGCTCTGCTCCCGCCGGGGCACGTTCGCCCGGGTGGTGACGGTCAGGCGGCTGGCATTGATGAGGTCGATAATCCGGCGTTCGTCCGGTTCCAGTAGGATGTTTACCGGCTCAAGCTGGACCTGGATTTGTGCCGCTGCGGTGTAGGAATCCGTGTTGACCCCCTGGACGAAGGCCCGGGCCAGGGTCATCTCCGGTCCCTGGCGGCAACCCGCCGACAGGATCCCCGCGAGAAGCACGAAGACCAGGGACAGGCAATAAAACGCCCTCGCTTTCACCGCCGCTCACTCCTCTCCTTTTATGGTCATTATACATTGCGGAATGCGACGCCCAAGAGGGACCATTGTCCCGTTTTCAATTCCTACGGTCCCAAAACGGCACAAAAAAGCGGGGAGCGCAACGGCTTCCCGCTTCCGATCCGGGCAGGTTGTCGTGTTATTCACCGGCGACCTTCTTGGACTGCCGGACGTACCTGACGAGCAGTTCGGCGAAAATGAGGACCGCCTCGTTATCGAGGGGAATGGTGACCGCCTGCTCTTTCCGCTCGTCAAAGATGGAAAACAGAACCCCCGCGTCGGTGCTGCGCAACTCAATGCTGTAGCCGCCTGATGCCTGGTGGATATAGCCGCCGATCAGGGCCCCTCCCATGGCGCAGCTCAGAAGCCTCTTGGCCAGGGCCAGCGCGCTGTCCATCCCGAAGGAGACGCTGGTTTTCTCGTCCGTCTGGGGGTTGTAGACAAACGTGAAGAGTTCGTTGCCCACGGCGTCAAAATTGATAATAAAGCCGTTCTTTAGGGTGACCTCGATCTGGTCCTCGTGGCCGTAATTAATCTTGTGCAACCCGTTCCCTCCTTCCACCTTCCATTAACACTAATGTAACGGTAAACGCACAATATCGCAAGATATGTAGAGTAAAATGGCGTGAAAACACCAGAGTTGTCACTACGGCGCTATAACAATGCCGGTGTCTTTTTCCCGTTCCCGCGCCAGATCGCGCACCGCCCGGTCGCTCAAGATGCGGTCGGGAATCAGTTCGGCGAGAGGGACGAGGACGAATGCCCGTTCCGCCATGCGGGGGTGGGGAACGGTCAGCGCGGGGTTATCGAGTGTGAGGTCATCGTAAAGGAGCAGGTCGAGGTCGATGGTCCGCGGCCCCCAGCGGACGGTACGGACGCGGCCGAGTTCATCCTCGATGCGCTGCATAACGGCCAGAAGGTCCGCGGGGGCCAGGGCGGTCTCCACCTCGGCCACCGTGTTCAGGAAGTCGGGCTGCGCGGTATAGCCCACGGGGGCCGTCTCATAGATGGAGGCCACGCGGCTTACACGGACACCCGGAGCAGCGTCAAGCAAGGCCAGAGCGCGGTCCAGGTTCGCCCGGCGGTCGCCCAGGTTGGTCCCCAGGCCGATATAAGCCAGGGCCACCTCTTATTCTCCCTCCCCGCCCCGGCGTTCCCGGACGATTTCGACGCTCGCCGCGGCCAGCGGCCCGGGGATCGGCGGCCGCGGTTTTGTGACACGGACCCGCACGCGCTGCACCGGCGCGAACCCGTCCAGGACCAGGCGCGCCACGTCCTCGGCCACGGCCTCCAGGAGCCTCCGGCGGCGGCCCGTGGCGGCCTCGCGCACCAGGGTGTAGACCGCCGCGTAGTCGACGGTCCGGGAGAGGTCGTCCTCCCTGCCGGCGGGGCCCAGGTCGAGCGCCATCTCCACGTCCACCGTCAACGGCTGGCCGAGGGCCTGCTCCGCCTCATCCACGCCATGGTAGGTGTAGAACTGCATGCCCTCGAGGATAATACTATCCATTCTCCTCATCCCACCCCCGCGCGATGGCGTCGGCCATCCGCGCTACGCGCACCATCTCCTTGACGTCGTGGACCCGGACGATGTCGGCGCCGTACGCGACACCGACGGCCACCGCGGCCGCCGTGCCCTCGACGCGGTCCTCCACCGGCAGGCCGAGCACCTTGCCGATTACCGACTTGCGCGAGGGGCCGATGAGGATCGGCAGGCCCAGACCCCGGAGCGCCGCCAGGTTGCGCAGGACCTCCAGGTTCTGCTCCGGCGTCTTGCCGAACCCGAGCCCCGGATCGACGATAATCTTCTCCCGCGGCAGACCGGCCGCCTCGGCGCGGGCGACCCGGCCGTCCAGGAACGAAACGATGTCCCCCATTATATCCGGGGATTTCCTGACATCCTTGTAGTGCATGAGGATCACCGGCGCGCCCGCCGCCGCCGCCGTTTCCGCCATCCGGGGGTCCTCCAGCCCGCTCTGGTCGTTGACGATGTGCGCTCCCGCTTCGAGCGCCCGCGCGGCGACCTCGGGTTTCCTGGTGTCGATGGAGATGGGAACCTTGACCTCTCCCGCCAGGCGCTTCAGGACCGGTACCACCCGGGCCAGTTCCTCTTCCAGGCCCACCGGCTCGTGCCCGGGACGGGTCGACTCCCCGCCCAGGTCGATGATGTCCGCCCCCTGGCTCACTATCGCCCGCGCGCGTTCCAGGGCCGCCTCCGGGTCCAGGTAGCGCCCGCCGTCCGAGAAGGAGTCGGGCGTAGCGTTCAGGATGCCCATCACCAGGGTGCGCTCGCCGATGGTCAACCGCCGGCCCCTGCAGTCCAGCTTCAACGCCGGCCGGACCTCCAGGTGGTAGAGCACGCGGTTCAGCTCGTCGGCCAGAGCGGGCAGGCCGAAAGGCTGCTGTTTCAGTTTGCGCACCAGGGACGCCAGCTGCCCGAGGGTGCCCATCAGCAGCACGTCGGTCGTCTCGACCGACCAGTCGATCACCCCCCGCGCCACGGCGGCTTCGCCCCCGCGGGCCAGCATCTCCTGCTTGATGACCTGGGCCTGCTTCGGCGAAAGACCGCGGATCCTGATGACCCGGTACACAGCCTTGGGGGCCATGATCAGGCAGCCCTTCTCGTCGGCGCCGACGGCCTCGATCTCCCGGTAGGCCTCCTCGGTGTCCCGCACCGGCACGGGGCGGATCTGAAAACGCATCCGTTTCAAACTCCCTTCGGCAAACGGTTGTCCCCTCTATCATCTCACCACACGGGCGGAAAGTTCAGTTTATGCATCTATGAGGTCCAGTCAACGGGAGGCGCGGAGAGCCAGACCGCCGATAAAGGCAAGAACCGTACTGATTAACGTACCGACCAGGTAATATTCAGCGAAGTCTCGTTGATTGAGTTGCCGGAACCTGGCGATGGACTTAGCCGTTAGGACCATCGCAACGGCCGTGACATTGTCAGAAGCTATGAGAACCAGTATGATCGCTCTTTCCAGGATTCCGATCCATTTGCCAATGTTAGGTGATGCATTGTCTTTTGAGAGGTCGGACATACAGTTCAAGAAAAGCCTGTTAAGAACTGCCCCGCCAAACAAGACGTAAACAAATATGATGGAAACAATAACCGTTTTATCCCAATACCTGTTAAACAGATCTGACAAGTTGATACCGGGAAAGCAGGTTAAGTAAAGCGCCAGAACTGTCTCGTCCGGTTTAACGGTAAACCCGGATGTAAATAGAAATGACAAGAGAAACAAGGCATAGAGGTGAATAAGCTGGTCCAAAACAAAGGCGATGATGTGGGAGCTTTTGCGCCGAATTCTTTTGGTAACAAGGCTTTTCAGGTAATCAATTAAGAGGTGAACCGAGGCTGCTGCAGTGGAAAAGCTAAGCGCCAGCTTTATGCCGTATAGGTGGGTGAGGACGAAAGTGCATAGGAAGAGCGCCAGCCCGTGTTCCAAGAAGGCCCGCCACTTTATTGCCGCCTTCATTTTCACCAGCCGATCCGTTTGCAGTACGAAATCGGCCAGTACTTGAGCAAGGATACCCATCCACAGGAGGGTCACTGTTGTGTGCCCCCCGCATTCACCTTTCGCAAGGTGAAATCAGTGTTTTCACCCTCTCCAAGGTGAAAACGGGACACGTATATTTCCAGCTTCCCAAGGGTTTTTTCGGCTTCTCTCAACTGATGCCAGTCTGCCGAGCGGCAACGTTTCTGGACGTTCTGGAAGGTAATATTGAGACGCCTTGCGGCTCCTTCGTAGGTCTTGCTTTCCTCATAAGCTTGAACCGCTTCCCATTGCTTGTCGGTCCATTTCACCTGCCTGATATCGATCAAGCCCCAGACGCAATTGAGGATCTCGTCCAGTTCCCGGTGGCCGGTTTTGATTACGGTTGAGGGATGTCGTTCCTTTTGCGCGGCTTCCAGAGCCAGCCTCGCAAGGTGGAAGGCCGGGCCGTTCATGTTCCAGGGGTTGGCCTCCAGGGACCCTTCCTGCAAGCCGATACCGATTCCGATCCGCAGTTTCAGGGGGCGGCACGCAAACCTCAAATGTCGAACTATTTCAGGAGCCTGGAGCCACCCCTCCAATACCCCCTGGATTTCATCGCCCCGTGATAACGAAAACGCGCTCACCAACTTGGGATGCTGCAGACTCGCTAATCGTTCCTTCAATTCGGGTTCATAGTTCCCGGCCTTCCGGGAGCCGATGATATCCGCTGTGACTACAGTGACCTTGAGCACAATCTCACCATCCTTACGGTGACTCTTTCCAGGACCTAGGTTGACGACTTTTCGTGACCGAAAATGACGGTTTTCTAGTGGCCAAAAGTGCAGGTTTTTAAGTGGCCATCGACACAATCATCACAAGGCAGCGAGGCGTGTAAAGGTAGGGATACCTATTGGGCCTCCCACT
>JASEER010000061.1 GCA_030019475.1 Thermoanaerobacterales bacterium
CCAGCACCGTGAAGTAATGGTTCAGTTCGGTCAGCGGCGAACCGCTCCCCCAGGCCCGGTTTTCGTTTTCCAAGACGCCGCGGGCCGCCGGGTGAAGGAACACGCGGCTGCCGAACTCGGCGGCGAAGCAGCCGCTCATCCCCGCATGATCCGCGTCGGCATGGCCCAGGTAGATACGGCTTACGCGTGCGGGGTCCAGCCCGTTTTCGCGTAACATCCGCTTCACGTCCTCGTAGTACACACCATAGCCGCCGTCCACCATCACTATTTCTTCGGCACTTTCCAGGAGGTGGATATTCCCTCCGGTCGGGAGACGAAAAGCATGGAAGACAACGCCTCCCAGAGGAAGCGCCGGGAGCCGGCGATAGGAAAAGGCGGAACCGGTTCGCGAAAGGGAGGCCGAGGCGAAGACCAGCACATTGGTGAAGACCTCGCCCGCTTCCAGATCCTTGCCCGCCTCCCGGCTGAATCTGGTCAGCGCCTCGGACATGCGCCGGGACGACTCCACAACCCCCTTCAGCCGCTCCGTATCCTCGCCCCCCAGCAGCCTTTTCAGTTTAAAGAAAAACCGCTCCACAAGATTGAGACCGATAATGTTTTCGGTTTCTTCCCGCTCCGCGCCCTGATAGTGCAACCCGTAATAGTAACCGTGCTCGTTGAGGTCCTGCAGAAGTTCGCCTATCTCCCGCGCGTTTTCCGTGATAAGAGTGACCGTTGCCGCCGTCTCGCAAACGGCTTCATCATATGCCATGTGGATGACGTTGGCTTTATGGTCACGGAGCAAAGCGGCAAAGTCGGCCAGGGTGCCCGGTCTGGGCTGCAGAGACACCCGTATTTTAAGGATATTCCGGGTGTCGAGCACACCGAGCTCCGGGGAGGTCGTATGTGCCTCGCCGTCGAACATACCCTGCTCGTTCAGGTCCCGGCAGGCCTCCTGCAACGCCCGGAGGTTGTCGCTCCTTCCCTGAATCATCACCCGGTTCGGATGCGCCGACCGGTTATAGTAAAAGGACGTGATATTCACCCCGTGACCGCCGAAGACACCGGCCAGCGTCGCCAGCGAGCCGGGGCGGTCGGCCACAAAGACCATCGCCCGGCAGAGGTAGTCGTCCTCATCGCCTGACACAAAGCGGTAAATGCGGAACAGACTATGGCACACCGTAAAATCCCTCCGAAAAGCCTTTTCCCCGAACGGCGGATCCCGCCCGCCGCCGTTTCGCTCAAGCTGTTGCCGCCGGTGCAAGGGCCGCCATCCCCGCTGTTCCAACCTCCATTACACCCCGTGCGGGGGGACAAGGGCTTCCTCCGCCGCCCCGGTCACCGGGCGCGTGGTCTGGCCGCGGAGCTGCAGCCGCAGCTCGATGAGGGCGTCCCGGATCTCGGCGGCGCGCTCGAACTCCAGGCGCCGCGCGGCCTCGCGCATCTCCTTCTCCAGCCTGGCGATGGTCCGCTTGAGTTCGGTCTTCGTCATCCTCTTCTCCGGCACGGCGTAGGCCCCGGCCGGCTCGGCGGCGTGGGTGGCCTCGATGACGGCCCGCACCGCCTTTTTCACCGTCTCCGGGGTGATGCCGTGCCGGCGGTTGTATTCCATCTGCAGGCGTCGCCGGCGCTCGGTCTCGTCCAGCGCGCGGCGCATGGAGCCGGTGACCGTATCGGCGTACATGATGACCTTCCCGTTGACGTTCCGGGCGGCGCGGCCGGCGGTCTGGATCAGGGAGCGCTCGGAGCGCAGGTAGCCCTCCTTGTCGGCGTCGAGGATGGCCACCAGGCTGACCTCCGGCAGGTCGAGGCCCTCCCGCAGCAGGTTGATGCCCACCAGGACGTCGAAGGCGCCCAGACGCAGGTCGCGCAGGATCTGCATTCGTTCCAGGGTATTGATCTCCGCGTGCAGGTAGCGGACCTTGACGCCCATCTCCTTGAAATAGTCGGCCAGGTCCTCCGCCATGCGCTTCGTCAGGGTCGTGACCAGCACCCGCTCCCCGCGGGCGACGCGGACGCGGATCTCACCCAGCAGGTCGTCGATCTGGCCGCGCGTCGGGCGGACCTCCATCTCCGGGTCGACCAGACCGGTGGGCCGTACGATCTGCTCGACGACGCGGACGCTGTGCTTGAGTTCCCACGGTCCCGGGGTGGCCGAAACATAAACGTTCCGGCGGGCCTTGGCCATGAACTCGTCGAAGGTCAGGGGGCGGTTGTCGAAGGCCGAGGGCAGGCGGAAACCGTGCTCCACCAGGGCCGTCTTCCGCGAGCGGTCGCCCTCGTACATCCCGCCGATTTGGGGTACCGTGATGTGCGACTCATCGATGAAGATCAGCATGTCCTCCGGGAAGAAGTCGATGAGTGTGAAGGGCGGCTCCCCGGGGGCGCGGCCCGTGATGTAGCGCGAGTAGTTCTCAATGCCCTTGCACCAGCCGACCTCGCGCAGCATCTCCAGGTCGTAGTTCGTGCGCTGCTCCAGGCGCTGGGCCTCCAGCAGCTTGCCGGCGGCGCGCAACTCGGCCAGACGCTCCTCCAGTTCGGCCTCGATGCCGGCGATCGCCCACTCCAGGCGCGCCCTGGTGGTGGCGTAGTGGCTGGCCGGGAAGACGGCCACATGGTCCCGCTCGCCGAGGACCTCTCCCGTCAGGACGTCAAACTCCAGCAGGCGCTCGACCTCGTCCCCGAAAAAGTCGACACGGACGGCGCGCTCGGTGTAGGACGCCGGGTAGATCTCCAGGACATCCCCGCGCACCCGGAACTTGCCGCGGGTGAAGTTGACGTCGTTACGCTCATACTGGATGTCGACCAGCTTGCGCAGGACGGCGTCCCGGTCGTAGCTCTGCCCGCGGCGCAGGGAAAGGATGAGTTCCCGGTACTCATTCGGGTCGCCTAAACCGTAGATGCAGGAAACCGAGGCGACGATGATCACATCGCGCCGCTCCAGGAGGGCGGCCGTGGCCGAGTGCCGCAGCTTGTCGATCTCCTCGTTGATGTCCGAGTCCTTCTCGATGTACGTGTCGGTCTGCGGGATGTAGGCCTCGGGCTGGTAGTAGTCGTAGTAGCTGACGAAGTACTCGACGGCGTTCTCGGGGAAGAACTCCTTGAACTCGCCGCAGAGTTGCGCCGCCAGGGTCTTGTTGGGGGCGATGACCAGCGCCGGACGCTTTAAGGCCTCGATGACCTTGGCCATGGTGAAGGTCTTCCCGGAGCCGGTCACCCCGAGCAGGGTTTGGTGGGGCGCACCGGCCGTCAGGCTCTCGACCAGGCCGGCGATGGCGCGGGGCTGGTCCCCCCGCGGTTCAAAGTCCGAGACAACCTTGAAAGGCGGCATAAAAGAAGACAACCTCCCGCTTCCCATTATAGCAGAAGCGGGAGGCCGGAGCGGCGCCGGGGCGCCGGGGCACCGGGGCGAGCGGCCGTTCCGGCGCCGCCAGGGGCCGTCCCCGCCTCCCCGGAAGGCATCCCCGACGACCCGGAGCACAAACCCGGCGTCCCGGATGGCGAGGTTGGCGTCACAGATCTCGGCCTTCCGCAGCCTCCGCCGGTGCATCCGCGGCGAATGGAAGGATTTACGGGGCGGCGCGGCGAACGAGCGACGGAAACCACTTTGCCGAGGGAGTGCCCGCCCATGCCCAACCTGGTCCACCCCCGCGAGCCCCTGTACCTGGCATTGCTGCTGATCTGCGCCATTGCCTTCTACGTCATCCTGATCGTCTCCCTGGTGGGTATCGCCTACGTCCTCCTGGGCGTCCTGGCCGCCCTGGTCATCCACGGGCTCTTCATCGGTCACCTGCGCGGTAACGGGGTGCGCGTCGGCGAGACGCAGTTCCCGGAGGTCCACCGCGTGGCCCGGGAGCTGGCGGCGCAAATGGGCGTAAGCACCGTGCCGGACATCTACATCCTGCAGGCCGGCGGGCTTCTGAACGCCTTCGCCACCCGCTTCGGGCGGCGGAACTTCATCGTCCTCTACTCCGACGTCCTGGAACTCCTGGAGGAGAAAGGCGAGGCCGAACTGGCCTTCGTCCTGGCGCACGAGATGACCCACCTCCGCCGCCGCCACACGACCTGGCAGACGCTGCTCTACCCGGCGATGCTCGTCCCCTTCCTCGGCTCGGCCTACTCCCGTGCCTGCGAGTACACCTGCGACCGTTACGCCGCCTATTATGTCCCTCAGGGCGCGCCGGGCGGCCTCCTGGTCCTGGCCGCCGGACGGCGGCTCTTCCGGCGGGTCGACCCGGAGCGCTTCGCCGCTCAGGCGCGGGAGGCCGGCGGCTTCTGGTACTGGTTCGCCGAGGTTCTTTCCTCCCATCCCCACCTCTCCCGCCGCGTGGCCGCCGTCAGCGAATTCGCCCGTGGGTCTGTGGGCGCCGGTATACCGGTATCCCCGCCGCCCGCGGAAACCGGGAGCATTGGCTTTTAGCTGGCACAAATTTACGACTGCGGGGGTTATTGCTACAGGGGGGATGTAGCAATGAAAAACCGTAAGACCGTCCTGGCCTGGGGCCTTCTCGTCATCATACTCCTTCTGCTCCCGGCCGGCTGCAGTTGGTCGATCGCCCAAGGGCCGCGGGAGCCGGCACCGGCGTCGCCGCCCGCGGCCGCCACGGCCGCCGGTTTCGCCGCCTACCGGGAGGAGCCGGTGGTCAACGTGAAACCCGCCGTCCCGGCCTACCGCGTCGCTCCGGACCTGGGGAACGTCACGAACGCGGCACGTTTCAAATTCTCCCCGGCCGCCCGGGAGCTTCTCGCCCGCAATGGCTTCGTAGTCGTGCCCGCCCAGTACGACGAGTTCTTCTGGATTTATGAGATGAACCGCTACGAGGAATACCCCATCCCCAACTTCGTCACCACCGACGCCATGCTGCACAACTACCACCTCTACTTCAGCCACCTGCTGCGGACGCTGGAGAAGGAGAAGCTGCGCCCCGAACTGCAGGCCCTCGCCGCCTCCATGCTCTCGGGCGCCGAGGAGCAGTACCGCGCCCTGAAGGGCACGGCCTGGGAGACCGCCGCCCGGCGCAACGTGGCCTTCTTCGCCGTGGCCGCACGCCTGCTGGACCCCGCCGCCGCGGTGCCGGCCTACGTCCGCCCGGAGGCGGAGCGGGAACTCAAGCTGATCGCGGAGCATCGCGAGACGCAACTCTCTCCGGTGATGAACATGGGTGCGGCACCGGACCCGCTCGAGGGGCTGAAGGAGGACTACACCCAGTACATCCCGCGCGGGCACTACGACCGGTCGGACGAGCTGCGCTCGTATTTCAAGGCCATGATGTGGTACGGGCGGATGACCTTCCGCGCCAAGGACGACAGCGAGACGCGGTCGGCGGCGCTGATCACGCTGCTCCTGCGGGACCGGGACCGCTTCGCGCGCTGGGAGCGGATCTACGAGCCGACGGGGTTCTTCGTCGGCAAAAGCGACGACCCGGGCTACTATCAGTACGCGAAGCTGCTGAAGGAGGCGTACGGTAAGGAGCCCTCGCTCTCCGGCCTGACGAAGGATACGGCAAAGTGGACCGCCTTCCGGGCGGCGGTCGAAAAGCTTGAGCCGCCGGCCATCAATTCGATCCCCGTCTTCGACGAGAATATCCAGCCGGACCGGGAGCGGGAGATCAAGGGCTTCCGCTTCATGGGGCAGCGCTTCACCCTTGACGCCGCCGTCTTCCAGCGCCTGATCTACCGGGAGGTCAAGGAGAACGGTAAGGGCGAGAGAAGGCTTTTGCCCAAGGGACTGGACATCCCCGCCGCGATGGGCTCGGAAGAGGCCTATGCCATCCTGAAGGACATGGGCGAAACCGATTACCGGGGCTACCCGGAAAACATGCAGAAGATCAGGGACCACATCGCCGGCCTGGACCGGGAAACCTGGACCCAGAACCTCTACTGGAGCTGGCTCTACACCCTCCGGCCCCTGACCGAACCAAAGGGCGAGGGCTACCCCTCGTTCATGCGCAACCAGTCCTGGACGCGCAAGCAGCTCGCCGCCTACCTGGGGAGCTGGACCGAGCTGAAGCATGATACCATTCTCTACGCCAAGCAGGTCTACGCCGAGATGGGCGGCGGGGGCTACGAGATCGACGACCGCGGCTACGTCGAGCCCGAGCCGGCTGTCTACGCCCGCCTGGCGGCGTTGACCCGGATGACGATCGACGGGCTGGCGGCGCGCGACCTTCTTAACGAGCGCGACCGCGCCAGCCTGGAGCGCATGGAACAGCTTGCCCTGGCCTTGAAGGCCATCGCCGAAAAGGAACTGACCAACCAGCCCCTCACGGAGCAGGAACATGACCTCATCCGCTCCTTCGGCGGGCAACTGGAGCACTTCTGGCTGGAGGCCCTCCGCGACGAGGGGGTCGACCACCGGTCCGCGACCTACGAGAACCCGGCGGCCGTCGTCGCCGACGTGGCCACCGCCCCGCCCGATACCGTGTTGGAGGAGGCTACGGGGCACGTCTGGGAGATCTACGCCGTCGTCCCCGTGGACGGCAAGCTGCGCATCGCCAAGGGTGCCGTTTATTCCTACTACGAGTTCCCCTGGGCGGCGTCCGACCGGCTGACCGACAAGAAGTGGCAGGGGATGCTGCGAGACGGGCAGGCGCCGGAGCCGCCGGCCTGGACGCGGGCGTTCACCGCGCCGCCGATTGGGATGTGAAAAGTGAGATGTGGGATGTGGGAGGTTTGTAGGGATTCCCTGGCGCGAATCCCGGAACCAAGTTGAGAAGGTCTCAGGGGACGCCGCCGTGGTGAAACGGCGCGGGAGTATGCGGGGAACGGTTTTCCGGCGCCTGGCGGCTCTGCTCTTCCTGGTCTTTCTCCCGGCCGCGGTGCTCATCGGGGGGGACGCGCCCCGTACGTCCGGCGCGCCGGGCGTTTTCACCCAGGGGGACCTGGACGGGGACGGGCGGGCGGAGATTTACCTCCGGCACGACCGCGCCGTCGTCGTCTCAGAGGGCGGCAAGACCCGCTGGCGCTCACCGGACGAGTGGCGGGTGGAGGCTTTCGCCCTGGGGGACGTGAACAACGACGGGGCGGACGAACTGCTCCTATCGCTGTGGAAGACCGGCAGCTTCGGCCGCCTGCGCCCCTTCTGGCATACCGGGCCGGACGTGAGCTACAGGAACCACCTCTTCGTGCTGCGCTTCGCCGGAGATACAATGCGGGCGCTCTGGTGCTCCTCGAACCTGGACCGGCCCATTATGCGCCTGCGGGTCGAGGACGCCGACGATGACGGGGCGAACGAACTGGCCGTCCTGGAGGGCGACTACCTCCCGGTAGGCGGCGAGGTCTACACCGCGGACTTCGGCGCCGCGCGCCGGGCCGTCCTGCGCTGGGACGGCTGGGGCTTCAGTCTCGCGGCCCCAGGCGGCGGGGACGGGTGACCTATTGGGCTAACGGCGAAATGACACTGCGGGACGGCTGTCGGACGTGGGGGCATGGCTTGGCAGTAAAACTGCCTGGCTATTTTTTTATTTCAGAAGACCGAAAATCTTTGTGCATCCAAATGGCCCCCTAATGCGTCATGTTTACAAAGGGTCTGGTACCTGTGGGCAACACTTTATCGTTGCGAGAAGGTGGAAATCGAAAGCTGTAC
>JASEER010000062.1 GCA_030019475.1 Thermoanaerobacterales bacterium
TATTCCTTCAGCGACGCGTAGAGGCGCGCGTTCTCAAGGGCCAGGGCGACCTTGGCGGCGATGGCGGTGAGATATCCGGTGACAGCCTCGTCCCAGGCGCGGGGCGCCATGTCGTAGACCCCGAGAGTGCCGAGGGCGCGGCCCCTGGCGCGCAGCGGCACGACCAGGGCGCTTCGTACCGCAGGAGCAAGTTGCGGCAGGAGCACCTTCCCGCCGGCGGCGCGCAGGTCGGAGACGGCCACCGGCTCGCCGGTTTTGAACGCCGTGCCCGCCACGGAGTTCCCCACCGGGAGTTCCCTGATCGCCTCCGGATCCATCCCTTCGACGCCGTGCACGGCGCGTGCCACAAGCGCTTTTTTCTCCTCGTCGTAGGTGCGCAGAAGACACACGGGCACGTGCAGCGTGCGGGCGGTTTCCCGCACCACCCGGAGGACGAGCCTTTGCTCGTTATACTCTATGGCTATGTCTTCGCCCAGGCGCGAGACATCAAGGAGTAGCCTGTGGCTCTCAAACGACCGGGCCGCGTAGGAGGTCACCGCCCGGACGAGGCTGCCGACCTCGTCAAGCCTTGCCTCCGTCCACACCGGCACCCGCCGCGCCAGCTCCACAAGCTTCTCCCGCGGGCAGCGCAGCTCATCGGCCAGGAGGGCGAGTTTCTCTTCTTTGAGGCGGGCAACGGCCACGCCGCCGGCGATCACAACGCCCCGGCCGTCAACCGGCACGCCGATATTGACCAGCCCCGCGTGGCAAGCGCGGCGCTGGACCTCCCCGCCGGACAGGACGGCGCGGGCCAGTTCCCGGCGAAAGGTCTCGCACGCCATCCTCCCCTCGTACGTGCTGTTGATCAGCACGCAGAAGGGATGAAGGTTGCTCTTGCCGAACAGCGCACGGCCGCGCGCGTTCGTGGTGATGATCGCCAGGCCGGTCGTCCTGGCGATCTCTTCCTGTAATTGCCAGAAACCGGCACGTTCCAGGAAAACAGCGTAGTCCATAACCCACTCCCGAAATCTCTCGTTCGGTGACGATCCCCGTCGCCGTGTGGCGTATTTTACAATATTTTAGCAACAAGGGGCGAAAATGTGAACAGCTGTTGTCCATTATGATGGTGTAAAATTGGTTTATCCGGCCAATTGAGCAGGCCCGATCCACCCCGGGAGTAAAGGTGTTGCGGCATGCTGGCAGTGTCCTTCCCCCTGCAGGAAGAACCGGAGGATGTTTTCCGGCGCTTTGCCGGGGCACCCGGTGCGGCCGTCCTGGCCAGCGGGTCCGAGCCGCGCCCGTGCCCCCGGTTCCCCCTCGCCCGGTGGTCATTTGTCGCCGTACAGCCCTTTCTGGTCCTCTCCTACGATCAGGGCGGGCTGGTCGCCAACCCCGGTGTGGTCGACAACCTTTCCGGTCATCCCTTGCACGCCCTGGAAAAGCTGCTCGCAGAATTCAGGCTCCCCGCCGCCACCGACACCCCCGTTCCCTTTCCCGGCGGGGCGGTCGGCTACCTTTCCTACGAACTGCGCACGGCAATAGAAAGGGTCCCGGCCCGCGGCGGTGACGTTCCCGCCCTCCCGCACCTTTACTTTGCCTTTTACGACGCTACCGTCGCCATTGACCACCACCGGCGGGAGGTCTGGATCATTTCCACCGGTCTGCCCGAAAAAGGTTCGGCAAGGACCGCGCGGGCGCGGCTACGCTACGAGGAGTTACGCCGGTGGTTCTTCCGACGCCCGGAATCCGAGCCGCAGCCGCACCCCCGGATAGCGGGGCCGGCTTCTTCTCTTGTCTCTTCCTTTACCCGACCGGCATACCTGGCCGCCGTACGCCGCGTGAAGGAGTACATCGCCGCGGGAGACGTCTACCAGGTCAATCTTTCGCAGCGGTTTTCGTCGCCCGCCGCGTTGCCCGCTTTTCCCGTATTCCTGGAGCTGCTGAGGACTAACCCCGTACCGTTCGCCGCCTACTTTTCCGGACCGGGCTTCACCGTGGTCAGTTCCTCGCCCGAGCGCTTCCTGCACTTCGACGCCGCCACACGCGTGGTCCACACGCGACCCATTAAAGGGACGCGACCGCGCGGCAATACTCCGGAGGCGGATGGGAGACTGGCCCGGGAGCTGCTGCAAAGTGAAAAAGACCGCGCCGAGCACGTGATGATCGTTGACCTCGAACGCAACGATCTGGGCCGGGTGGCCGAGGCGGGTTCGGTCGGCGTTCCCGAATTCTGCGTCCTGGAACCGTTCCCGACGGTCCACCACCTGACCTCCACCGTGGAAGCCAGGCTGCCCCCGGAAACCGGCGTGGCCGGGCTCCTGCGCGCCACCTTTCCGGGCGGCTCCATTACCGGTGCGCCCAAGATCAGGGCCATGGAAATCATCGACGAGATCGAGCCGGTGGCCCGGGGTATCTATACCGGCGCCATCGGGTATTTCGGTTTTAATGGAAACCTGGACCTGAACATCGCCATCAGGACGATGGTGCTGACCGGCAACGGCCTGCATTTCCACGTGGGAGGCGGCATCGTTTGGGATTCAGACCCCGAGCAGGAGTACCAGGAGACGCTCGACAAGGCCGCCGCCCTGTTTCGGGCCATCGGCCATGACGACAAGGGAGGCGTGAATTGTGCAGGTGTTCCTTAACGGCGCGTTCGTCGCCGTCGACGAAGCCAGGGTCTCGGTGTTCGACAGGGGCTTCCTGCTGGGGCACGGGGCCTTTGAAACGATGCGGGCCTACCGGGGCAGGGTGTTCCGCCCGGCGCAGCACCTTGAGCGGCTGCACCGGACCTGCGCCGCCCTCGGCATACCCTTCGTTCCCGACATCGCGCGCCTGGAGCCGGTGGTCGAAACGCTCCTGGCCCGCAACGGGCTCGCCGATGCGCGCCTGCGCCTGACGGTGACGGCGGGCCCGGAGGAGGAATACCTGCCGTGCCACCCCACCATCCTGCTGGCGGCCTTTCCCCTCCCCACGGGCACAGCGGCACCCGGCTGGCGCGCGTATCTCTGGCAGGGCGCCGTCAACTCGCACGATCCCCTCCGGACACATAAAACCACATCTTATCTCGAAAAAGTGCTGGCGCGCCGGGAAGCAAAAAGCAAGGGCTTCGACGAGGCCCTTTTCGTAAACGAAAAGGAAAACGTAACCGAAGGCTCAGCAACCAACATCTTCTGCATCCGGGCCGGAACCATCCTCACGCCGCCCACGGTCGAAGGTCTGCTCCCGGGGGTCACGCGAGCGGTGGTCGCCGAACTGGCCACACGGACCGGCATACCGTTCCTGGAACGGCCCCTTGCGCCGGAGGACATCGTCCGCAGCGATGAGGCCTTCCTGACCAACTCGGTCGTGGAGATCGTGCCCCTTGTCGCGGTGGGCCGAACTCCCGTCGGCAACGGCGCGCCCGGCCCGTTGACGGCACGGCTGCAAGCGGCGTACCGGGAGCTTGTCCGGCAGGAACTGGGCGTCGGCTGAATGACCCGGCGCGTCCGCCGCTCCGTTGCCCTCCGGGGCTGCGGTTAAACCGTCCGGGTCAGGCCGCGGATGAGTTGCCGTCGCGGGCGGTCCCCCGGCCGGGGGTGGTGAGGTAGCCGCCGGTGATGAGCCCGTCCACGCCGCCAGCGAGCCCCAGCGCCTGGGTGTCGCGGAGGTTGCGCTCCCGGCCGCCGGCGTAGCGGATGGTGGCCGCCGGCAGCACCAGGCGGAAGACCGCTATGGTACGCAGTATCACTAACGGCGGGAGCGGCGGCTGGGCGGACAGCGGGGTGCCGGGGACCGGGTGGAGGATGTTGCAGGGTGGTCGATTTCGTCCGGAATGGGCGGTCGGTTATCCCGGGGGTTTAACCCAGGTTACTTTAAGCCTTGCGAAGTCATTATCGAAAGAACAGACGCCCTCTTCGTGTCTCCGCGCCTGCGCGGCGAGGAAGGCATCCGCGAAGTCTACGTTCTTCTCAGCCATATCCTGCAAAGCCTGTACCACCAGATCAGGGTCTTCGGCCCGGACGCCGTCCGCCCTTATGAAGGGAATTAGGGTATCGGCAATCTCCCTCCTGGTGTACTCATAGAACGAAGAGAGCACCCATACCGCTTCAGCCACCACCAGGTGGGACAACCGCAGACGGGTTTCCCCTTTCTCGGCGCGATTCATAAGTTCCAAAGCCTGCGCGGCCATTTCCGGGGGATCACCGGTTATGAAGCGCAGGATAACGTTGGCGTCGATCCATAAGCACGCCATTACTCTTCTTTCCCTTTACTCGACCTACTCCCCCGCGCCAGCCTGGCGGCCACTTCTTTTCGCACCTGTTCCTTGCCCGGATACTTCCTGGTCGCCGGTAAAGAGGCATATAGCTCCGTCAGGCGCTTGCGCTTGAAGGCCCTCACCATAACTTCGCCTTCGGGGTTTACGTCGAATGTCAGTTCGTCGCCCGGTTGCAGGTTAAGCTTACGTCGAACGGTCACCGGTATGGTTATCTGGCCCTTACTGGTCACTCGTGCCCTTAACATTCCGGCACCTCCTTACCATCACTGTAAACCTTACATCAGGCTTTAGTCAAGGGGATACCGATCCCCCCGGCGAAAAGCCGCCCCTGCCTATCTCAGGCGGGGCGGCTTTATTCTCGGGTTTTCCGGAGCGCTGCTCGACTTGCCGCAGCACTCTCGCGCCGGCGTGCAAGACGGTGACGATGTTGCCGCAGACACTGCACCTGTAAACCTGGCCGTTCTCCGTCATTGCGGACCACCTCCCGGCGAAGATTGGGCACCCGGGCACATGATTCGGCACGATCACCTTTTTCCCGGCCGGACACGGTACAAGTTGGCTTGTCTTCCCGACCCCGGTGAGTTAGCACGGCAGAAAAACCACACCAACCATCAGAAGGAGAGTGAGCCGGATGCCCGGTCTCAAGGGAACCCGGACGGAGAAGAACCTGCTGACCGCCTTCGCCGGCGAGTCCCAGGCGCGGAACCGCTACACCTACTACGCCGGCCCCACGCAGGCTTCCACCCATGCCGCCCGCCTGTTCTGGTACTTGAGGTAGACGCGTGTTCCCACACGTCGCAGACCAGGAGCGGGACGACTCCCCACTGGGTCAGGTTCTGGTGCTTGTCGGCCGAAACGTTCCGGTGGCTGCGAGGTTCTATTCCTCCATTCCCTGCTCCTTGGCCTGGGTTTCAATCTTCTGGCTAAGGTTGACGTTCACCACCGGCACCGCCTGCGAAGCAGCGCCGATCATCTTCGGAATCAGGAACGCGTCGACAATCCACCAGATGGCGAAGACCGCTAGAAAGAGGAAACCGACGAAAATTCCCAGCGTCAACCAGCCGAGAAGGTTCAGGGCCAGCATTCCCAGAGCGGTGCCCGGCTTTCCCAGGTAGAAACGATGGGCCCCGACCCCGCCCAGGAAGAACCATAACAGGTAGGCCACCGTCGTGCTTTTTCGCTCTTCGACCTGGATGATAACACTATTCTCCGCCAACTTACAACCCTCCCTCCGTATTGGAAACCTGACTGGAGTACCGCCGACACGGGCTAACCGGGCCACTGTCACCGCCGGATCGAGCAGCCTACATCCGCCCCCGCCGGGATAGATGAAACGGTCGCAGCCACCGGAACTAAGGTTTCAACTTCTCGTACCCAGGCCGGAGACTTTTTTCTAGAAGGGGCGACGGTAGCACATCGCCCATCCTGACGTCGGACAGGTCGCTCACGTTGACCTCGCAGTGCTGATGCCGACGCGTCCCACAAGGCGGGTGACATGGCCGTGGAGATAGACCCGCGGATCCGGAGTACGATTACTAAATGTTCGCTGGTTCGGGGATTTCGCTGCTACCGGGCGATTTCCTGCAAGGCATTGTCGTTTTTCCGTCGTTTTGCGCGGATATCGGCAGAATTCGTGGTAATTCGGGGCAATTCGACAAGACGGGCTCCCGGCTCACAGATATCGTTCCCGAACCGGCGGACGCCCCTCTCGAACTGGGTCTCGGGCGCACGGCGGGCCAGGCGCTCGGAGATCCCGCCGATGGCCGTCCGCCGCCCCGTCAGAACCGCCACCGCCGTGCCCGTCCCGCTGGTGACGTAGGTGCCCATGAACCTCGGCCACGGGCCGCCAGCCGGAGGTGTCGCGGGGGCGGTGAACGTCTACTTCCACCGCCCCGTGCTGGAGTCGTTCCTGTTCTCCCTGGCCCTGGCCGTGGGCGGCGATCAATGATGCCCGCCAACGTTTCAACCTGCGGCGCGTCATCTTCGTCGCCGACCGCGGCATGGTCTCTCCCGCCCTCCTGGACGAACTTAACAGATAGCGCATCGAGTACGCCATGACGCCGACCGTTATACTGTCTGCCACATCCCCGTCGAGGCCGAGCACGACCGCCGGACCCGGGAAGAGATGGTCCAAAAGCTTGAAGCCATGCTCAAGGCGGGCCTCAAGCCGCTCATCGGGAACAAGGGCTATCGCCGCTTCCTGAGACTCAACGGGGATAAAGCCGAAATCGACCGTCAGGCTCTGGAACGCGAAGCGCGTTACGACGGGAAATACGTTCTGCGGACCAACGCCGAACTGGACACCGATGCCGCCGCCTTGGCCTACAAGGACCTGTGGCGGGTGGAAAGGGCCTTTCGGGAACTCAAGTCGACCTTGGACCTGCGCCCGATCTACCACTGGAAGGACCGCCGTGTGCACGGGCATGTGATGGTCTGCTTCCTGGCGCTGGTCCTGGGATCGGCTTTGCAGCGCAGCCTCAAGCTGGGCCGGGGCGCAGGTGGAATACCTGTACCTGCTCCGGGACCTTAAAAAGCTCAAGGCCGTGGAGTTAACCCTGGAAGGCCAAACGTATCTCTGCCGGACGGAGATGCCGGGACAGGCCTACGAGGCCTTCCGGGCGCTGGGCATCCCGCCGCCGCAGCACGTCCAGGAGTTGGCCCCTGGCTCTACCATAAATTAGGAGAATGTAGTGGTACGCGTCTTTTTCATGTCTGTAAAGCCTTGTTTTTGCTGGGTTCCCCTAAGGCTAGGTGTTAAAGTCGAGTTTGAAGGCTATGCCGTCCTCGCCGCTCTGCTTAATGAGTTCCAGCACTTTCCCCAATAATCCCAAGGTTGATTTTTGGTTTAAGCGGGGTGTTTCAGTAGATACTTCAAAGAATCAAGTACTGCAAATTGACATACTCAGACCATCGGCCAGTGCTGGCTTACGTATGAAATGGGGAGGGGGTTAAACTCCCCTCTTCTTTTTTAGTCTCTGGTTTTAATCTCTGGTGACTTCAGTGCTAATAAAATTTCCCACCGGTGTTCCATCTTTCAGTAGTTTCCACACCCTTGTGAAGTTTCCTGTGTCTGAGTCTGTAACCAACAAAACGTATCCCCCGTCACCTGTTTTAGCTAGATCTATCACACGCCAATAATGAAGGTTATCTAGAGCTACGTCAAAAAGCCTTCGCAAGCTGCCGGTATCCAGTCTATAATTGTAAAGCTTTCCATTGTCTTCGATAAATAACGAAG
>JASEER010000063.1 GCA_030019475.1 Thermoanaerobacterales bacterium
TTCCGATCTTGCAGATTCCAGTCAAGGCTGCCGCGTTAGAGGACCTGGAGCCCACGGACACCGCTCCCGGAATCAAGACGGTGCCGGCCAGGACCGTCGTGAGCACCATCCACGAAGGATCTTACGAAGCGGTCGCAGCCACCTACCAGACCCTTTTCGGCTGGCTTGCGGCGCGGGGCTTCAGGATGGCCGGCCCGCCGGAAGAGGTCTACCTGACCGATCCCGGCAACACCCCGCCGGAAAAAATGCGGACCGAGATCCGTTTCCCGGTGGTCAGGAAAGAACACTGACGCCGGCCTCTCGCCTATGCTGGTAACCGCTTTTCGGGTCCGCGGGGAGAAGAGGGCCGTTTCCCTTCCGCCGGGAAGCTTAACAGTAACGGATACGCCTTCCAGACTGCATGGGGGGCGTATCCCTTTTTTTTTTACGGGAGCGCGATTTGTTTCTTGACGAATACTAAAATCACTATATGATATAAATAACATATAATCGTCCAAAGCGAGGGAGAGATATGGCAGCATCGGTCGCCCGCAGGCTTTCGTTTCTGGACCGTTACCTGACGCTCTGGATCTTCCTGGCAATGGCCGTCGGGGTGGGGGCCGGCTACGTTTACCCGGCCATCGCCGGCTTCTGGGGCCGCTTCCAGGTGGGCACGACCAACATCCCGATCGCCGTCGGCCTGATCCTGATGATGTACCCGGTCCTGGCCAAGGTCCGCTACGAGGAACTGCCCACCGTCTTTCTTGATAAAAAGCTTCTCACCCTGTCATTGATCCAGAACTGGGTCGTCGGCCCGATCGTCATGTTCGTGCTGGCGGTCCTACTCCTGCCCGACAAGCCGGATTTGATGGTCGGCGTGATCCTCGTCGGCCTGGCGCGCTGCATCGCCATGGTGCTGGTCTGGAACGACCTGGCCGGGGGGCACCGGGAATATGTCGCCGGGCTGGTGGCCTTCAACGCCGTCTTCCAGGTGCTGACCTATTCCGTTTATGCCTATATCTTCCTGACGGTTGTTCCCGCGTGGTTCGGGCTTTCCAGCGTGGCAGTGAACGTCTCAATGGGCGAGATCGCCAAGAGCGTGTTCATTTACCTGGGTATACCCTTCATCGCCGGCTACATCACCCGCTCGGTCCTGGTCCGGGCCAGGGGACGGGACTGGTACGAGGCGCATTTCGTTCCCCGCATCAGCCCCATCACCCTGGTCGCCCTCCTTTTCACCATCCTGGTGATGTTCTCCCTGAAGGGCCAGGTCATCGTCTCCCTGCCGCTGGACGTGGTGCGCGTGGTCATCCCCCTGACCCTCTACTTCCTGGGAATGTGGTTTATCACCTTCTTCATCGGGAAGTGGATCGGCGCCGACTACCCCCGGACGACGACCATCGCCTTCACGGCGGCCAGCAACGACTTCGAACTGGCCATCGCCGTGGCCGTCGCCGTCTTCGGCATTCACTCGGCGCAGGCCTTCGCCACGGTGATCGGTCCCCTGGTGGAGGTGCCGGTGCTGATCGGCCTGGTCAATGTCGCCCTGTACTTCAGGCGTAAGTATTTTCCACATGAGCTGCAAGAACCCGCCGAGGTCCGGTTCGGTGGTACGAATCGGAGTTAGGAATGCAGCGAGAACGGGGAGGAGGTGTTTCGACTGGATAAGGGCGGAACTATCCTTGTTGCTACCTGCTCGGGAGCCTCGAACACCGGTGCTCTGGCGGAAGAGGTCGCCGAGCGCGTGGCGGGAGCCGATGATCGCGCCCGGTTGGTGTGCCTGGCGGCAGTGGCCGCCGGCAAAGAGAGCGCGCTGAAGAAAGTGCGGGAGGCGGCACGGATTGTGGTCATCGAAGGCTGTCCGATGCGCTGCGCCACCGAGATCCTGCGCCAGAGCGCCGGCCGGGAGCCGGATATCGAGGTGAGCATTACCGATCGCTACGGCATTCAAAAGGAGTCGCGCCGCCGGTTCAGGGAAGAAGATGCCGCCACGATTGCGGGGGACATCATGACCGTCCTTGAAAAGTGGTAAGGCGGCGGGCCGGGCGCGGTCACACTGAGGGGAGGGAGCACGGGATGTTGTTCAAGAACGCGAACCCGTCCGGGCCGAAGCCCACCCTGGTTTCCATCGGGGGCGCCAAGGTGGGCATCATCGGGCTTGATGAGGCGTTCGAGGCGGTGAGGAAAAAGTCGTTTGCGGATGACGCCGCTCTCGGTGACGCCCTCATCGCGCTGGTAAAAGAGAAGAATTACATTCCGGCCTCGGCCCTGGACGAGTACCGCAAGGGTCTGGTGCGTGCTTACAAGGTCCGTTACGGTCTCCCGGTGGATCTTACGGACGATCCGGGGGGGATGCTGGAAATCAAGGTGGTGGGGCCCGGCTGCCCCCAGTGCCGCAAGATGTATGAGGATGTGCTTGCCGTGCTGCAGGAACTGAACATCCAGGCCGATGTGGAGAAGATCGAGGATCTGGCGGCCATTGCCTCTACGGGGGTGCTGCTGACGCCGTCCTTGATCATCAACGGCCAGGTCCGGGCGGCCGGGAGGGTGCCGTCCAAAAAGCAGCTCGCGCAGTGGATTGAGACGGCGGGAAAACAAAACAAATAGGGAGGTTTCAATGATGAGCGAAAAGCCCAGCGTGGAACAGATCCTTCGGAAAATGGAGCAGCAACTGGGAGCCGAACCCTTGCCGATGAAGCTTTTGGCACAGCTTTCGCCCGAGACCGTTTACGACCACGTCGCGATGCGGCAACATGTGGACACCCGACCCAGTATTCCCGCGAAGGGGAAAATGCTGATGTTCGTGGCCACGGCTGCCGCTCTGGGTTCGGAGTTCTGCACCCGCACTTATGCCCGATTGGCCCTGAAGGCCGGAGCTTCGGCCGAAGAGATTACGGAGGCCCCTGGTCGTAGCGCGGTTCGTCAAAGCGTCAACGGTTTGGGCGACGGCCGTCCCGGCCATGGAGCTTTTGGTCGCGGCCAAGAAGGAGGCCGCTTCCGCTGAGTGATCATTAGTCAACAATGAGGGAGACGAAAACTATGCCGGCGACCGCCCTGCAGAGCGTGGCGCGTTTCTTCGACCGCGCCATGCTGTACCTGATCCTGGCGTCAATCGTTCTCGGCCTTGCCTTCGGCCTCGCCTTACCGGGACATACGCAGGGGCTGAAAGCGTACATCAACTTCACCCTGTTTTTGATGCTTTATCCGATGATGGTCGGCATCCGAGTGGAGCAGATCACGAAGGCGGTGAAGAACCTGCGCGCCATCTTGTGGTCGGTTCTGCTCAACTTCATCGTCTCCCCGCTGATCGGGTTCCTGATCGCCAGGACGCTTCTGGTCCATACGCCCGCGCTGGCCGTCGGGCTGCTGCTCCTGAGCGCGACTCCCTGCGCGGGGATGGTGGCCGGCTGGACCGGTTTCGCGCGCGGCAATGTGCCGCTGTCCCTGGTCATCGTCGCTCTGAGCCTCACCCTGAGTATTGTGACCATTCCGTTGACCATGCTGGTCACGGCCGGTTCCCTGGTGGCCGTCGACGCGGCGGCGATGTTCAAGGGGACCCTGCTGGTGATTCTCTTGCCCCTGGTCGCCGGCGACCTGACACGCCGGGCGATCATCGCCGCCAGGGGGGAGCCGGGCTTCCAGGCCATCCGCCCGATCCTCCCGCCCCTTTCGATGCTCGGCATGTTCTCGATCATTCTCATCTCGGTGGCCATGGGCGCGCCGAAGATCGTCGCCCAGTGGCACCTCATCCTGCTCATCGTTCCGGCGCTTGTTCTGTTCTATGTTCTTCAGATGGGACTCTCCATCTGGCTTGCTCCGCGCACCGGCTTCGCGCCGCGCGAAGCGGTGGCCTTGGTCTACGCCGTGGTGGGCAAGAACGTTTCCCTGGCCGTCGGGCTGGCCACGCACTTTTTCAGTCCTCTCACGGTCACGATGCTGGCCATCAACCCGATGATCCAGGCGCCGGCGATGGCCTGGTTTTTGCGCTGGTCGACACGCCACTGGGACCTGCCGAAGGACGACGGCGTTTCCCGGCAGGCCGCGACAGGGGTCGGCGGTGCCGCGGGCATTGCCAAGCTGACTGGTAATCAGAGGGGAGGCGGACGGTGAAACAGCGTAAGTGGCTGTGGGTCGCCGTGATACTGGCGGTTGCGGTTGTTGCGGCAATCGGATCCCTCCGGGGCGACCGTGCGGCAACCGTTCCGGAGGGCGGGGAACGGGGCAGGGTGGCCGACCTGGTTGAGCCGGCTCTGCAGTCGGGGCGGCCGGTGGCGCTCGTCCTGACCTATCAAGCCGACTGCTGCGAGAGCACGAGGCGGTTTTTCGCGGAACACCGCGCCGCCGTGGAGAGCCTGGAGCGCGCGTACGGACAAAAGATCTCCTTTGTGTGGGTGGATGTCGCCCTCTATAACGAAACGGACCGCCGGGGGTTGCAAAAGCTGGCCCGGGACTTCCAGGTGACCGCCATCCCGGCACTGGTCATCGTGGATGGAGCGGGCGGGACGGTGGGCAAGTTCGAGGGGCAACTGGATGAGACCGAGGCGCGAGGGCTCCTGGATCGGCTGGTGGCCGGGCGATGAACCTGGATACAATTGTCGGGGCTTTGAATCACTTTGGTCCCGTATCCGCCGGACTTTTCTTCGCCGGGGGGTTCGTGGCGGGACTGAGCCCGTGCACCCTGCCCACGGTCTTCTTTGTGGTTGGTTACGCGGGCGGATACGGCGGTGAATCCCGCCTTCGAGCGGCCGTTTTTTCTCTGGCCTTTGTTCTTGGACTTTCCCTTACCCTGGCGGCGATGGGCGGCCTGGCGGCCCTGGCAGGCGGATTCTTCCAGCAGAACAGGCTTATCCTCATTTTAACAGGGGGCCTGTTGCTGGCCATGGGCGCCCATTTGCTGGGGATTCTTCCCTTGCCGGAACTGCCGGCTGTGGGCTTGCGCGGCGGGAAAGCGCGGGGCGTTTGGGGCGCTTTCCTGATGGGTGTGCCTTTTGCCTTTGTCGCTTCACCCTGTACCGCTCCGGTTACGGCCAGCGTACTTGCCTGGGTGGCCGCCACGGGGAATATCTGGCTGGGTACGGGCTTGCTTTTTTGTTACGCCCTGGGGCGAAGCGTTCCCTTGTTTTTTGCCGGTACGTTTACCGGGTTACTGCAAAACCTCGACGTTTTCCAGCGATCCAGCCGTGC
Organism: Thermoanaerobacterales bacterium; assembly: GCA_030019475.1. Lineage (NCBI taxonomy): Bacteria > Bacillati > Bacillota > Clostridia > Thermoanaerobacterales > Thermoanaerobacterales bacterium. Next base: position 5,164 of record JASEER010000063.1, read on the forward strand.
GCTTCAGAAAGCGGCCGGAGGGCTGCTTGGCGGGCTGGGCCTCTGGCTTCTTTGGTCTCAACTGATCGGTTAATTCTGGGGGAGGCGGGAGAACAATGTGTCTCGGCATACCGGGGAAGGTTGTTCAGATCGGTCCTGACGGGAATACAGCGACAATCGAGGTCATGGGCGTGCGCCGGACGGTGAACACTTTTCTGGTGGGAGTGGTGGAGCTTGGGGAGTATCTGATGGTACATACCGGTTTTGCCATTGAAAAAGTCGATGTCGCGGAGGCGGCGGAAAGAATCAAGCTCTGGCAAGAAATACTTGCCGCCGGGGACGCTGCCTGGCAGGAAACCGAGCCGCGACCGCGATGACAGGGTACCGAAGCAGCTGAAACAGACCATCCGGTGAAGGTACCCTGGCAAAGGAGGTTGTGGCATATATGTTGCCCATCAATGCATTGGAGGGGGATAATAATGCAGGTATTCGAATCACGGGAGTATTGGGTGGGGCTGATCCGGATGAGCCTGTCCAGGTTCTTTGTTTTCCACGTCCTGTACTCCGGGCCCCTCCACGGCTACGAGATCACCAGGAGGGTGGCGTCGTTGACCGGGGGCTGCTGCGCGCCGACCGAGGGAACGATCTACCCCATCCTCCGCGAACTGGAGGACGGGGGATATGTCACGGTCGAGATCCAAGCGACGGGAGCCCGGGAACGGAAGGTTTACACGCTGACCGCCAGGGGGCGGGAAGCGTATCACATGGCCGCCGCCTGCTGGCGCGAGGCAGCGGGATATGTGCTGCAGGTGGCAGGTAAAGGTCACGATCGATCAAGAAAGGGAGGAGTGGGTACGTGTTTGAGCTAAACAGCCTGGTGGAAACGGCACGTTTTTTCGGCATCATCTTCGGCGAGCTGGTCCTTCTCTTTATCGGTATCTCGTTCCTTGTGGGCCTCTTACAGGAGTTTATCCCTCCGGAAAGGATCAAAAGCATCCTTGAACGGCAGAGAAGGGGCGTCGGTAATTTTATTGGCGCCGCCCTGGGCGCCGTAACGCCCTTCTGTTCCTGCTCGACCATCCCCATCCTGATCGGTCTTCTCAACGGCGGCGCTCCTTTCGGAACGGCGATGTCATTCTTGATCGCCTCGCCGCTCCTGAACCCGGTGATCATAATGTTGCTCTTGGCCCTGTTGGGTCTCAAGGTGACTGCTATGTATAGCGTTATCACCTTTGCCGGGTCGGTGGCCACCGGGGTCCTCTGGGAGAGGTTGGGGTTGGCCGCCGACTTCAAGGGCGCAGGACAGCCTGCGCCTGCATCCTGTTGCGGTGAAGCTCAGTTAATTAGTTTAGGAGCGCCACAGGATCTCCGCGCCAAGCTACGGCGCTCCCTCCAAGGCGCAATGGACCTCTTCCGTCAGGTGTTCTGGTACCTGCTCCTGGGAGCGGCCATCGGAGCCCTGATCTACGGTTTTGTGCCGGAGAGGCTGGTGGTCTGGGCCGCCGGGCCGCAAAACCCGCTGGCGATTCCCGTGGCAGCTCTGATCGGGATACCGATGTACCTCCGGGCCGAAACCATTATCCCGATCAGCGCCGTGCTGATCGGCAAGGGTATCAGCCTTGGGGCGGTAGTGGCCTTGATCATCGGTGGGGCCGGGGCCAGTATCCCCGAGGTCCTGCTCCTGGCTTCGATATTCCGCCGGCGCCTGGTGGTGGCTTTTGTAACCACGGTTCTGACCGTCGCCGTGGCCGCCGGCTACCTCGTTGAACTGATCCTCTAGATACCCCGAACAAAGGGTGTGCAAGAACAAGGGGCCGCGCCCCGAAGGAACGCGCCCCCTCGCTTCGGCCTACATTTCCTCTTCGATATACTTCTTGATGTCATCCTTGCTGGGGACCTTGCCGATTACCTTTACCTTACCGTTGACTATCAGAGCAGGGGTTATGAAGACATTGTAATCGGTAATGGCGTTCACATCCGTTACCTTCTCAATGTTGGCGTCGATCTTCATTTCCGCCACCACGCTGGTGACCTCCTGCTCCAGGGCCTTGCACTTCTTGCATCCCGGACCCAGGACTTTAATGTCCATGCTTTCTTCTCCTTTC
>JASEER010000064.1 GCA_030019475.1 Thermoanaerobacterales bacterium
CGCTTAATTTCCGCCGCCTGGGTCGCCGCACGAGCCATAGCCGACACCCCCTGAAAACTGGTACCGCCACACCTACCGGAGTGTGTGTGCGGTTCTGCCTCGAGTGTACCAGAGGGAGTGCGGAAGGTAAGTCGCCCGGCTGACGCTCCGGGTGTCCGGTTGCCACCGATAAAGAAGCCCGCCGCCGGAATCCCCCGGCGGCGGGCTGCAGTCCCGAAGAGCCGCCTCAGCGGCTGCCCCTTAGATGACCTCGAAGATGAAGATGAAGATGATCAGCAATACGATCCCCAGGCCCAGAGAGTACCAGATGAGCTTCTTCTCAATGGGCAGCAGGTCGTACCACTCCTGCGCTTGGGCCTCCATTTCCGCCTTGACGTTCGATTCGAGGTTCGGAGTAACCTCCGCCACGCCATCCACCTCCTTATACGGCTTGCGCTAACCGGCGACTACCGGCGGCGTGATGCCGTGGTAGAAGAGCCACGAGATGAAGAGACCGACCCACAGGATGAAGCCGAAGAGGCAGATCCCGTAGACCAGGACGATCTTGCCCAGGCCCTCGGCCCAGAGCTTACGCACGTTCGTCACCAGGCCGATGGAGAAGAAGGTCAGGGCAAAGAATATGGTACGCACGCCGTTGGCCTGCCCGGCACCCTTCTCCGCGGCGTCAACCAGGGTTGGAGCCGCAAGGCCGATCAGCAGCAGGATAAGGAAGGTACCGAAGTAACCGAGAACGAACTTCGGGAAGCGCTCCCAGATTTCGCCTGCGGGAACCCTTCCGCCCTTCTGTCCGTTGCCGCCGTCCTTCCGGTCAATGCGGTAGACCGACCAGATGATGGCCAGGATAAAAGCCCAGACCCCGATGAAGATGTCGATGAACACCTTGGTGGTCGTCGCCGCCATCAGGATCCAGTCCTTCTCCCAGTTGATACCCATGGCGGTCAGGGCCTTGGCCCGGATCAGGGCGTCAGTGATCGCGCCGCTGGCGATGGCGCCGCCGTCACTCTTTACCGCCAGGCCCATCCAGGCCCCCGCGACCAGCGGCTCCTTCCACAGCCAGGCGTTGGCCAGCCACGGGAGGATCAGCAGCTCGACGGCCACGAAGACGATAATGACGCTCGAGATGATAACCGGCACCTGCGGCCGGGCCTTGATCGCGCCGCCGGTGGCGATGGACGCCGAGACGCCGCAGATCGAGATGCCTGACGCCAGGGGCGCGGACCATTCGGGCGTCATCTTGAACCACTTGCGGGAGACGAAGTAGACAACCGGCCAGTAGATCAGGTAGGCTTCGACGATGGCGCACAGACCGCGGAGGATCACGGTCGAAGCCAGGTCCATCGCACCCAGGAACTTAATCCCGAGGGCGGAACCCAGGATAACGATACCGGTCTTGATGAACCACTCGGGCTTCGCGGCCTCCTCAAGGTATTTGGCAGCACTCGGCCAGAAGTTGGCGATCGCAAGGCCGATGATCATGGCCACAATGAAGCCCATTTCCCCGCTGAGCCCCAGAGACCAGGGAATACCGAGGTTTTCGATCTTATCCTTAGTAGCGGCAATGTAACCATAATGTCCGACAACCCATGAGGCCATTGTCAGGAAGTAGATAATGGTGAAACCGCCCACGAAACGGCCGACGTTCCAGCGCATGACCGCGGCGCCGATGGTGGTTAGCGCCAAGAGGAATAGATAGGTATAAAGCAGCGCGGTCCATCCGGACATGGTTTCCGCGAGGGCCTTGGATTGCGGCGCCAGAGCCTTGGAGAGATCAACCCAGACACTCGCCTTCACGACCCATCCCAGGAGGTCCGCCCCGAAGAGCGGCCCCAGGCCGAGAAGGAATACGAAGCCTCCGAGCCATACGGCCCACCAGTCCTCCGTTTTCAGCAGCGGAGAACCGGCACTTCGTCCTTGGGACATTTTCTCCCCTCCCTGTGAGAATTGCTGGAAACTCATCCCAACTCCTTCCACCAAAGCTCACCAGATTCGCTCCTCACCTCCCTTGCATCGGTCTTGTCCTTTGCCGCTCGTCTTAATTCTAACGATCACTTGGTTAACTGTCAATTTAGTCAACCATTCAAAGAACCCCGCTGGCAGGGCTATTCTAATGTACATCGCTGACCATCCTCTTATGACCCAAATCACGCGACATAGCCGGCCTAACGGGGTCCCCGGACCACCCCCTCCGTTTGGACAATTCCAGCAACATGATTACACAGGTTCCCGCTCTCTGCTGTCGGCCAGCTGACACTTCCAAGGACAAGTAGGTGACGGACACGTCCCGTTGTTCACATTCCGGGCCCTAACCGGCCCGGGGCGCCGTCGCGCCCTTTCCGGCGCGCGCTGCCGGGCACGTTCTCCGGCGCGGGCAGGTAGAGGGGTACCAGGATCAGGGCCGCGGCCAGGGTCAGGACCGGGGTGTAAAGCCGTACCGGGAAGTCCGCCGGCGCCGGGCCGAGACGGTGCCAGGCCGCGAGGGCCAGGAGGCCCAGGGCGAGCACTTTGTAAAGGCGTACGGCGAGAGGTTCCCTGAGCGCCACCGGGCGGGCGAAGACCAGGCCCGCAAGCGCGATGAACAGCAAGAAGAGCCCTTCAGGCACCCATCCCGACCGGACCGCGTTCTCCAAACCGGCCCCTCCCGCCGCCGCCAGGCGCGCCATCCGCCCGGTTTGCGCGAGGTGCAACAGGCCCCATGCGGCGGTGAGGGCTATGCCCCAGAAGGGGATGACCTTACGCCCAAACCAGCGGCGGCCGCCGGGGGTCCTTCTTCCCCTACCCAAGTTTGACCGCCGTCCCGCTGGCCGTGACCATCAGCATGCCTTCCCGCAGAACTTCGTAATCGATGTCGATTCCAACCACGGCATCGGCTCCCAGGCGCCGGGCGTCCTCGGCCATCTCGTTCAAGGCCACGTCCCGCGCCTGCTTGAGCTTGGCCTCGTAGGCTCCCGAGCGGCCGCCGATGATGTCGGTGATCGAGGCCATCAGGTCGCGGAGGACGTTGGCCCCCATAATCGCCTCGCCGGCGACCACTCCCAGGTAGGCCGTGATCGTTTTGCCCTGTACATCGTGGGTAGTGGTAAGAAGCATGTCGCACCGATCCCTTCCAAACTTTTTCGCCGGCCCTCAGCCGGCGGCATTATTATTATTAGCGCCGGCGCAGGATCATCCTGCTTGTCGAAATGTTAAGTTCTCTAAAAGCCCATCAACGAAGCAGAAGCCCCTCCCTTACAGGAGGGGCCTCACTCACCTATCAGTCAATGACCCTTAAATACTCAATCTCCCCGCCGTCCAGGTCAAACTCCACATCCCAATCCTTGTAGTCAGCCAGGTCATCTATATCCAACTCGTCGCCGTCCTCATCCTCCAGGTCGACCCTGGACGCCAGGTAGAACTTGAACACGGTACCGCTCGACTGACGAATCCGGACGTACTCGCTCGTCGTGCTTACATAGGTTAACGTACCACGCACATTGCTCAGGTCCTCGTCGTTGATTATCTCGATCCGGATGACGTCGTCGTCATCATTAACAGTAAATTCAACCTCGGCCCCGATCAGGATCTCGTCCAGGTCGAGCGTCTCGTCATCGCGCACGACCTCAACGTCTTCATCCAGGTCATAGGTCTTATTACGCGACCCCACCTTAATGGTGATTTCCTCGTCATCAAGGTCGAGAGCCGTTACCGTACCCTCGTCCGTTTCTCCCTCGGCTTCCAGGATCTCGATCTTGATAACGTCATCGTCGTCGTTAAGGGTCAGGCGCACCCGGTCCCCCTCGTCGATGTCGTCCAGGTCGCGTGTCCGGGACCCCTCCTTAACGGTGACGTCGTCGGCCAGGTAGTAGGTATACTCGTCGTCGTCATCATTGATGATCCTGATCTTCGCGGCTCCGGAGGTCCTGATGTAATCCACGGTGCCTTCCAGTTCGCCGGCCGAGACGCCGACCTCGATGTCGGTGACCTCATCGTCGCTGTCCAGGGTCAACGCCACCTGGTCGCCCGCCTCGATCTCGTCCCAGTCCAGGCTGTCGCCGTCGCGGTCCTCGATGTCGACACCGGACGCCAGGTCGTAGGACTGATCATATCCGTCGCTGTCCTCGATCGTGATGCTGCTCGAGCTGATGCGGGTCACCTCACCGAAGACCTTCCGCGCATCATTCAAGATAATGACCCCCGTGACCCGCGTCCCGACCTTTACCAGTTCCACGGGCGTCCCGCGCGTCAGGGCCTGGTAGCCGGAAGGCAGCCCGTTCTTGGTAAAGCTGAGGCCGTCAATATCGATTTCCTCACTTGTACCGTCCTCGTAGCGGATACTGAAGGCGTCCCAGAACTTGTTGACCACGTAACCCTTCAAACCGCTGCCGGCGGGTCCGCTGTCGAGGTCGATGGCTGTGACCTTTCCGTCGGCCACCGTGATCGTTCCGGTGGAGCCCTGTTGCACCGCAGCCAGCGAGGAGGCGGCGCCCCGTACCGTCACCCGGGCATTGGGAGCCACCGGAAGGGACAACGAGGCGCCGGTATCAGGCTGGAAGACCATAAACGGGTAGGAGCCCGTGTTGATCAGGGTCACCTTCCCGTGGTACGTGTTACCGGCGAGGGCCGGAATAGTATCTCCGCCGTAGTAGGCGATGAAGATGCACTTCTTGGCCCCGGACAGGACCAGCTTGACGTTCTGGCCCACGGGCAGGACGTCAAGCGAGACCTTCTTCCCTCCCTTAAAGGCCAGATAGGAACCGGCCAGGTCATAGGTTCTCGTTCCCGCGGACGTCTCGACGGTGATCTTCTTCCCGACCAGGTCACGAATCGTGAGTTTTCCGATGACAAATTGCTCCGGCGCCAGCGCCACGTACCCCGACCCGAGCATCTTGCTTAGGAGCGACGCCATCTCGGCACGGGTCAAGTTTTTGTTGGGTTCGAACGTGGTCGCCGAAGTACCGGTCATAACGCCCTTCTTCACCACGGCGGCAAGCATGGGCCGGTAGGCGGCAGGCACGCTGCCGAGATCGGTGAACGACAGAGACGAGTCATCGGTCCCCAGCTTGAGGCCGGCCGCCAGCCAGAGGGCGACCTCCAGCCGGGTGGCGGGGGCGTTCCAGGAGATTTTCGCAATGTTGTCCTTGCTTACCATTCCCTTCTCGGCCGCCAGGACGATGTGCCCCCGGCACCATTTCCCCACGCCGGCGGGGAAGGTGACCTTGGAATAGTCCGTCGTCCCGGCCTGCCCGTCGAGGCCCATGGCCCGGATGATGATCACGATGGCCTCGGCCTTGGACACCTGGTCCTTGGGCTTAAAGACGTTTCCCTGGTACCCGCTCAAAAGACCCAGTCCCCGGCACTGCACGATGGCTTCGCTCGCCCAGTGGTTCTGCGTATCCCCGAAGTCCGTAAGCCCGTCCTCGGCCGCGGCTATCCCCGCCGGGACAAGCAGGGCCAGCAGGACGAGCCCCACCACCCACAGGTTACGCCTCCGTTTCATCCGACTCTCTCCCCCTTACCGGTTTGTATTCATGTTACCAAAAAAGGGCACTACCGGCCAACCTTGTCCGGTATTGGAATAACCGCCCTATATAAGATAACCCCTCCATTCCGGGTTTCATGACGGGAGAAGAAGAGACAGGCCAAACAAATAAAAACCGTCGTCCCTGTAGGACAGCGGTAGCGCGCGGCTAATTGGGTCCCGGGACCGCGTTTCAAACAGACGAATGGCAAGATGAACCTGGCCATCCGGGGCATCGACGGCAACCTCGGTAGTCCCCTTGAAAGGTCTTGATGGAGGAGGCCATGGCCGGCGGCTATTTTTAATGCAAATTTGCAGGTACGAGTTCCACGGTGGGACGCATACGACGGTGCCCGGCAGAAAACCACAAAGACCCCGCCGGGGTTATCCCACGGGGTCCTGCGTCAAACGAAAACCGCCATCCTTGCCGGACAGCGGTTGTGCGCGGAAACAAATGGCTCCCCGAGTAGGATTCGAACCTACAACCCTCCGGTTAACAGCCGGATGCTCTACCGTTGAGCTATCGGGGAACGGCTTTTTTAATTATAGCCAATATGAAGGTGGAATGCAACCGCGCGCCGGCCGTCATCGCCGGCGACCCACGAAGGTAATTATAAGGCCTGTGCGGTCCCGCCGTCAAGTCCGGCGGCAGGCAAAAGAACCCTTTCATTGATCGAGGGCCGCCCGCAAACAATACGGGATGGACCTGTGCAAGGGAGGAAGAAAGGTTGAGGAAAAGCGCCGGGCGGACCTTCACCGCCTTCCTGATCATTACTTTGGTTTTGAGCTTGGCGGGCACTTCGGCGGGCGCCCTCCGCCCGGACGCGGGAACCGGGAAACATGGTTGGCCGGTGATAAAGGACACGGCTTACACAGGTCCCGTGCCCTGGGAGCACGATCCGCGGTTCCGGAAGACGGTGACCGAACAGAAGGCCTTGATCCGGATGGCCGCTTACCGGGCCAGGATAAAGGAGCCGATCATGAGCGAAGCGTACAACATCGCTCTCGCGGCCGATACCCTGGCGGGCACCGTCGTCCGCCCGGGAGAGGTCTTTTCGCAGAACCGGCGGCTCGGGCCGTACACGCCGGAACGCGGCTACCGCGAAGGCCCCACTTACGCCGGTAACCGCCTCATCACAACCTGCGGCGGAGGGGTGTGCAAGATCGCCTCGCTGCTTCATACCACGGTCGTGTTCAGCAACCTGGAGGTCGTCGAACGCCACCCCCACTCGATGACCGTCCCCTACGTCCCGCCCGGGCAGGACGCCACCGTGTATTACGGGATGCGTGATTT
>JASEER010000065.1 GCA_030019475.1 Thermoanaerobacterales bacterium
AGCGCGGGTGCTGGACATCTGCCTGATGGACGTGGAGCAGGCCAAAGTCAGCCCGGCCGGCATCCAGCGTTTCGGGACCAAGAACAACCGGCGCTGGTATACCCACAGGCTCCTGGAGAACTACGTGGGGCGACAGGTGGTTGTCCGCTACGATCCCAACCGGATCGGCGAGCTGCTGGTGTTCGACCCCAAGACCGGAAGATATGTTTGCACGGCCACCAACAAGGAGCTGCTGTCCTGGGACGCCTCCAAGGACGACATCAAGGAGCTTATCAAGCAGCGGGCGCAGCGCAAGAAAGAAGTCAAGACGCGGCTTAAGGAATACCAGACCTGCCGCGAGGACGGCCTGGAGGCCGTGGTGGCCCAGCGCCAGGAAGGCGGCAGGGCCAGGATTATCGGCACCACCACCGACGAGACCGACGTGAGAATGATCACCGGCATGGAGGAAGCGGCCAGGGCCAGGGAAACGGTCGCCAAGCCGGCGGACAAGCCCAAGAAGAAGCAGTCCAGCGGCAGGTTTGACGAGTTTATCAGGCGGGCGGGAAGCCAGGGATAAAACTTTTAAAGGGGGAGAGTAAATGTCTACGCAAGATTACGACGGCATGAATGGGGTCCGGCCCGGTTCGGGTTGGTCCAAAGAAAGGGCGCTTTTGTGGAAAGTGGCCAACGAGGAAGGCACGAAAAAAAGCGACATCGCCCAGGCCATAGGTATGTCGCGCTCTGCGGTAAGCCGTTACATCAACAACGATTATCCGGACAGCGAGGAAATGGTCAAGGCCGTCCGGGAGTACCTGAAGAAGATTGGCCGCTGGGAGGACGACCCGGCGGAAGCCGAAGCGGCGGCGGCCGCCGAAACGGCCGCGCCGGAAGGCGGGTATATCAAGCGGATTAAGGAACTGGGCTTTGTCCTCACCGGGGACGCGGAACGGGTGCAAGGGGTCTGCCGGATGTGCCACCTAAACAAGGAGTTCGGGCTGCTGACCGGCAACCCCGGCACCGGCAAGACCTACACCCTGGAAGCCTACCAGAAGCAGAACCCCCTGGAGGTGGTGCTGGTCACCTGCGACGAGACCAGCACCATCAAGAGCGTCCTGGCGGACACGGCGGAAGCTCTGAACATAGACCCCAGGGGAACCTCCTCAAGCCTGCTGCGCAGGATTGTAAAGGAGCTGAAGAAAAACCCGCGCCTCCTGATCTACGACGAGGCGGACCTTCTTAAAGGCCCCACCGTCCTGGAGGCCATCCGGGGGATATACGACAAGTGCAAGACTGTGGGCGTGGTCCTCTGCGGGAACAACGCCCTGGCGGAGAGGATTCTCCTCTACGCCGAGGACCGGCCGGAGATGGCCCGGCTGCGGGACCGCATCGGATACTTCCGGAAGCTGACAGGCATCTCCGAACAAGAAGCCAATAGCTTCCTGGTCAGGATTAACGCCACACCCGAGGCCAAGAAGCTATTGACCGCCATTGGACGGCGGCGGGGCATACGCCAACTGGTCAAGGCCCTGGGCCGGCTCCTGGAGGTCACGGAAGGCGACCTCATCACGGAGGACCTGGTGCAGGAGCTGGGGGACATTGTCCTCAGCTTCAGCGTATAGACCACGCCTTACAGTACATGGTAACCGAATTGGCGGCGGATTGCAACAAGTATTGTCTGGCAGGGCCGGCACATATTCCCGGCCCTTACCCCCTCTCCGGGGTTGGCACCCCGGCACTGAATGAGGAGCCATACGAAAGGGGGAGATAACTTGAGGATTTACGTGGCGTCGTCGTGGCGGAATTCATGCCAGCAGGAGATCGTGCAACTGCTCCGTGAGGGGGGGTATCAGGTTTACGACTTCAAGAACCCGGAACCAGGCAACCACGGTTTCCAGTGGACCGAGATCAGCCCCGCGTGGCAGGACTGGAACGCGGCCGAATTCCGGGAAGCCCTCAAGCACCCGGTGGCCGAAGCGGGCTTTGCGCTGGACATGGCGGCCCTGCGGGGGTGCGACGTGTGCGTGCTGGTCCTGCCCTGCGGCCGGAGCGCTCACCTGGAGGCGGGTTACGCGGCGGGTGCGGGCAAGCCCACCGTCATCTTGCTGTCCGGCCAGGATGAGCCGGAGCTGATGTACAAGATGACGCCGTACATCTGCGTCAATCAAGAGGAGCTGCTGGCGTGCCTGGAGGCAATACGGGACAGGCTGGACGACCTGCCCATACCGTACTGCCTGACAGAGCTTGCAAATTAGAAAGGAGGGTTAGAATGGCACGGGAACATAAGCCGACAAGGAGCGGCTACCCCCGCGACCTGCGGGACGCCGGACCGGCCGGCGAGGTAAAAACCACCTGGCAGCCGGAGGCGTTCACCTGGTACGGTGAGGAGGCGCGCGCGAAGGGCGGCGGGAATACCCTCTTCATCTACATAGGCAAGTCACAAATGAGGGTCTCCAGCGCTGCGGCCCTGGCGGCCGGCATGAAGGCCGGCGACCGGGTGCAGATCGGGGTCAACAAGCAATTCCTGGCGCTCAAGAAAAGCGGGACCGGCGTCCCGGCCAATTCGGACAGGGGCAAGACTTCCACCCACGGGCTGCTGATTTCGGCCACTCAGTTAATCAGAAAGCTGGCCGGCGACGGCTGGCCCGTCCCCTGCCGGGCGCTGTGTGTTTTCGATGAACAAAACGCCATGCTGGTGGCCCGCAAGCCGGGGGGGGGGTTATCCTGATTTCCGCATGGTGGCTATTAGCGGCTTTTGTTGTCGGCGGCTGGGTGGGCATCTTCACGATGGCCCTTCTGGCCGCAGCCGGCCGGGCCGACGAGGAGGCCGAAGCGCTGCGACGGCCGGAGGTGACGGAGTAATGGAACTGGATGAGCTGCGACGGCGGTACACGCCGGCCCAGCTTCAGGTGGTGGACCGGTACTTCGAGGTGCTGCGGTCCACCCGCAAGACGGGCAGGGTGGCCGCGTCGGTGTTGGTCAAGGAAATGGAATACTGGGCCAAGTTCCCGCCCGAGGTGGTGACGGAGGCCCTGGGCATCCACATCAGGAAGTACCCGGCCAAGAAAGAAGCCTATACCAGGGGCATCATGCGGGGGCTGGCGCGGGAAAGGGGTGAAACGGGTGGAAAACCTGGGGGAGATCACCCGGCGCGTGGCGGCTACGGTCAAGGCAAATACCGGAGCCACTACATCGACGGAAGCGACGAAACCGGCATGCCCTTTTAACGAGTGCGACGGCGGCGGCTGGGTGTTTGTGAGGGACGAGGACGGCGAAAGGATGCGGCAATGCCGCTGCGCTATCGCCCGGAAGGAGCAGGCCAGGCTGGAACGGCTGTTCAAGACGGCCAGGATACCCCGGCGCTTCCGGGAACGGCGGCTGGAGGACTTCGACTCCACCTACCAAAAAGGAGCCTGGAAAATCGCCTGCCGGTACGCGGAGCAGTTCGAGGCGTTGCGCCAGGAGAATAAAAACGGTCTTTGCTTCGTCGGCCCGCCGGGCACGGGCAAAAGCCACCTGGCCTATGGCATCCTGAACACACTCCTGGCCAGGGGTGTGCCGGGAATATGCGGGAGCGTCCCGGAGATCATGGACCTGCTGCGGCCCCAGGCCGGCCCCGGCCAGGAGGCCCAGGAGCGCCTGGAGCTTCTGAAGACCATGGACGTGGTGATCCTGGACGACCTGGGGGCCGAGCGGAACACCGAGTGGGTGACGGAGCGCCTGTACCTCATCATCAACGCCCGGTACGGGGAAATGCTGCCCACCATCATCACTTCCAACCTGGAGCTGGAGGAACTGGAGAAGCTGCCGGGCTGGGAGCGGATCACCAGCCGGCTGTTTGAAATGTGCCACCTGGTGCGGGTGGACGGGCCGGACTACCGGAAAGGGGGTAAAAGGTGAAGCTATTGCGACGGAAAAGGGCGGCGCAATACCCGCCGCCGGTCACAAAGGAGGAGTTCGAGGACGCCCTGCGGGCCGTGAGGGCTGCCGAAGCGAGGCTGAATCACGCCGAGGGCGACTTCGTGGAGGTGGCCGTCCTGGAACTGACGGCGGCCGAGAAAAGGTTTAACTGCCTACTCCGGACGGCACGGGCAGGCACAGCAAGACTTTAGAGGAGGGACAAAAGATGAACCAAGCAATGAAGCACAAGGTGATTAGTAAAGGCGGCGGCCTGACCATCCCGGCGGATGTGCGAAGGGAATACAACTTCCTGGCCGGCGAAGCGGTGGACATCACCGTGGACGACGGGCGGATAGTGATAAGCCAGCACACGCCGCGCTGCATGTTCTGTCAGAGCCATGAGAACGTCGGCAAATACATGGGCAGAAACGTCTGCCGGTCCTGCGTGGCCAGGATGGCGGAGGAGGTCGGAACCAATGGATGAGGCGGTAATGAAAGCCAAGGTAGACGAGTTTGCCAAGTGGGTCAACCTGGCCGCCGAAGCCAAGAAAGAGATCGAAAAGTTGAAGGCCGAATTTCAACGGCAGGCCGTTGAACTCATGAAGGACAGGAAGGTCAAGCAGGTGGAGTTCTGGGGGACGCAAAACGCCAAGGTGGCGGTGACGACCACCGAGACCCTGAAGCTGGTGTCGTACCACTTCCTGCTGCAGGTTGTCGGCGAAACGCTGCTCAAGGACTTTGTGAAGGAAGAGCCGCAGTATAAGCTGTCGGAACCGTTCAAGCGCCTGCTGACCGCCATTTTTCAGGGCGCATACGTGGAACAGTCGGTGGATGAAGTGATCGCCCAGATCACCGGCGACGAAAAGACCAGGAAGACCTTGAAGAAGAAGCTGAAAGGCAACTACGAGAAGGACGTGGAGAGCCTGAAGGTGATCGCCGGCCTGGCCGACAAAGACGCGGAGCACTTTGCCTATTTCGTTCAAGAGGCGGTTAACTACGGTAAGATCGTTCACCTGCTAGAGGCCGCCGGGTACGCGCGGAACACCGAGGACTTCACCAAGGCCCTGGACGCCATCCGGCACGCCGTGGTGGTCGAAGAGGGCATCAAAGTGGGCCTGGAAGCCGAAGGCGTTATGTGAAGGAGGTGTAGGCTGTGCGGAATAAGATGGCGGAGGCCCTGGCCTATATCTTCACCGGCTTTGTCGCCGGGTATTTTGTGGCCGCCCTGGTGGTGGCCAGGTACTGGGGCTGGCTCCCTTAAGGGGGTGCCGGCGGTGCGGCGACAGATCAGGCAAATCACGGTTATTCTCACGGAACACTTTCAGGAACGCTACCGGGAGCGGGTAGGCACCGCCCCCGCTTCCGCCCAGCGGGCCTGGGTGACCAGGAGCCTGGAAGTGCGCCGGCCCAAGAGGCAGCGGGACGGCAAGTACAGGCTGAAGCTGGTGGGCAGCCGCCACCAGGCGGTGCTGGCCAGGGAAAAGGACATCTGGGTGGCGGTGACGGTGAAATAGCCGCCCCTTATTAAAAAACGAACGGAGGTTAAATTATGTCGAACGCTCTGATTTACGATGACGCGGGCAAGCCCAGCATTATGGTGAGAATTCCGAAGTTCCGGGTTTCGGACGTGATACCGGGAGGACCGGACAAAATTCATTCGGCCTTTATTGTGGATGGCGTCGAGAAGGACGAGCTGTTCATCAGCAAGTACCAGAACATCATAGTGAACGAAAGGGCCTACAGCCTTCCGTTCCAGGAGCCGGCGGTTAATGTGACCTTTGACGAGGCGGTCGCCGCCTGCGAACTCAAAGGCCCAGGCTGGCACCTGATGACGAACGCCGAATGGGCAGCACTGGCGCTCTGGTCGAAGAAGAACGGCACCCTGCCGCGCGGGAACAATGACTGGGGTTCCAATATCGACCACCCGGACGAAAAGGGCATTTGCTTCGACGACTGCAAGGTGTTGACCGGCTCAGGCCCTGACACCTGGGCGCACGACCACACGCGGGACGGCATCTTCGACCTGTGCGGCAATGTCTGGGAGTGGTGCTCCGGGGTGCGGCTGCTGAACGGAGAACTGCAGATCGTCCCGGACAACAACGCCGCCAGGCGCACGGATCGGTGGGAGACGGTGACAGTGGACGGCAAAACGCTGAAATACTCCGAGACGGAAGGCGGGCTGATGCTCACCACGAACAAACCGAAGGGGAGCTGGAACGGGTGCCGCTTCAACGCCCTGGAGGCCGACATAGATGTGCCGGACATCCTGAAGGAGCTGGCCCTGTACCCGGTTGACGACACTATCACGGATTACTTCTGGGCCGGACTGAAAGGTGAGCGCGCGGCTCTACGTGGCGGGAACTGGTACCACGGGTCCTACGCCCGTTCGGGGTTCGCCCTCTACCTGGGCGCTCCGCCGTCGTACGCGAGCATCTACGTCGGCTTCCGCGCCGCTTTTGTCTTGTAGTCTGTAGTCTGAAAACTGTAATCTGGAACCTGAGCGACAGCGAAGGCTTGTAAGGAGGGCTGACGGTGGAAAACATGACGGCGGCACAAAGGAGGAAGATTTTTGCGGTGGCCAGGGAACTGAAT
>JASEER010000066.1 GCA_030019475.1 Thermoanaerobacterales bacterium
TCTAATGATTTTCCAGTTTGACCCCCTTGACTGTTGCACCGTGAGTCTTACTTAACGTTTCTGATCCGCGTTCCAGCACGTCCTCCACGTAGGCGCGCAGGATTTCGGCCACCCCCCAGGCCTGGGCGATGCAGCCCCGCGGCGCGGCGGGCTCGTTGCCGTCGAAGATCTCGGAGATATAGCCGATCCCGTGGTCCCGCAGGTGATCCTCGAAGGGCGCGAGGAAGGCCGCCGCCCGGCGCCGGCTGGCGAGCGAGTAGCCCTCGGCGCGCCGGTAGGCCGTCACGAAGGGGCCGATCAGCCAGCTCCAGGCCGTCCCCTGGTGGTAGGCGCCGTCCCGCGCCGCCCGGTCGCCGCGGTAGTAGCCGCGGTAGTCAACGTCGCCGGGGTCGAGGCTGCGCAGGCCGTAGGTGACGTACAGTTCGCGCCACACCTTGCGCACCACCTGCCGCGTCCGGTCGCGGTCGAGCATGGTGTGGGGGAGGCTGACGGCCAGGATCTGGTTCGGCCGCACCCTGGCGTCCACGGCCCTCTCGTCCCCGACCACGTCGGCCAGCCAGCCGCCGCCGGCGTCCGCAATCCAGAAGGAGCGCAGGAAGCTTTCCCGCACCCGCTCGGGCAGGCCGGGATAAGGGTTCTCGTCCCCGTAGCGCTCGGCCAGCGCCGCCAGCACCCGCAGGGCGTTGTACCACAGGGCCTGGATCTCCACCGGCTTGCCATGCCGCGGCGTGACGACCCATTCGTCCACCTTGGCGTCCATCCAGGTGAGCTGCACGTCCGGGGCGCCGGCCCGGATCAGGCCGTCGTCGTCCATCCGAATGCCGAAGTCGGTCCCCCGGACGAACCAGGCGGCGATCCGCTTCAGCACCGGGTAGATCTCGGCGCGGACGAAGTCGTCGTCCCCGGTGTACTGCAGGTACTTGTACGCGGCCAGGAAGAACCACAGCGGCGCGTCCACCGTGTTGTAGAGCGGTTCCTCGGCGCCGACCTTGAAGGCGTTGGGCAACAGTCCCCGGCGCTCCTGGCGGGCGTAGGTGAGCAGGATCTCCCGCGCCTCGTTCCAGCGCCCGGTGACCAGGGTCAGGCCCGGCAGGGCGATCATGGTGTCCCGCGCCCAGTCGGTGAACCAGGGATAGCCGGCGATGACCGTCTTCGTCCCCGTCGACCGGCGTTCGACGATGAAGGCGTCGGCCGCCCGGACCAGGGCGCGCGCGAAGGCATCCTCGCCACCCGCGGCGGCGGTCAGCCCGGCCAGGCGCGCCTCCTCAGCCCGGAGGAGGGCCTCGCCGTCAGGCGACGGCAGCTCTTCCTCAGTGGAGGCCAGGACGGTGACCGTGGCCACGGCCCCCGGCGCTAGGGGCACCTCGAAGCGCCCCGGCACGAAGTGGTCCTCCCGGGCGGTCTCCCCGCGCTCCCGCTCGGCCGCATAGGCCATGTCGCGGTACCAGTACCCCTCCCCGGGGTGGTAGGCGCCCGCGCCGGCCACGAGGCGCAGCGCCGGAACATCATCCCGCCCCCGGATGAGGACGCCCCGTTCCAGCGGTTCCTGGCGGAAGTGGATCTCCCCCGCGGCGGTCATGTAATGGTAGCCCCGGCAGTTGACCATCGGCCGCAGGATGAGCGTGCCCGCCTCCGGCCCGTTATGGATCCGGTAGAGGATGACCGTGGTGTTGGCGCCGTGGACCATACCCACCTTCTTCACGAGAAAGAGGTCGCCGAAGCTATAGATGAAGGTCGGCAAGGGGTCGACCAGCACCCGCTGCAGGTGGACGAAGCCGAACTCGGCCAGCCCGCCGGCGGTCTCGTTGGTCGCCAGGTTGTAGAACGTCTCCCCGACACGCACCCCCTCGTCGAGCTTGGCCAGGTGCAGCGTCCGGCGGCCCGGCGGGTTGTGCGCCGCGACGAGGAGGCCATGGTAACGGCGGGTGTTGGCATTGATGAGCGTGCTCGAGGCGAAGCCGCCGAGGCCGTTGGTCACCAGCCACTCTCTTTCGATGGCCCGCTCGAAGGTGCGCCAGGCGCCCTTGCCGAAGTGCAATGCTTTCCTTCCTTTCCACCCAGACACTTATATATCCTTTCCCGCGCTCCGTCAGAACAGTGTACAGTCTAGCCTGGGTCCACCCCTCCCTTTCTATGCAACTCCAGGGCGAGGGCGACGGCGCCTATGGCACCGGAGCGCCCCTCAAGGGCCGCCGGGACGACCGCCAGCCCGTCAAGGGCGGCGGCCAGGGCCAGCCGCCGCAGGGCGGCCTCCATCCCGTCCCAGAAGAGGTGGCGGGCCTCCATCACCCCGCCCCCCAGGACGATCACGGCGGGATTCAGGAGGTTGACGACGACGGCCAGACCCCGGCCCAGGTAGGCGGCGGCCTCGGCCAGTATCCCGCGGGCCACGGGGTCGCCCGCCTCCGCCGCCCCGGTGACGGTGCGCGCCGAGACGGCCGAGGCGTCCCCACCCGCCCGGGCCAGTATCTCCGGGGCGCGCCCCGCCTCGGCCTCCTCCCGCGCCCGGCGGGCGATGGCCGTCCCGGAGGCCACGGCCTCCAGGCACCCCCGTCCGCCACAGCGGCAGGCCGGGCCCGGCGCCACGGGAAGGTGCCCCACCTCCCCGGCCCCGTAGCCGGCGCCGCGGTAGAGCCGGCCGCCGAAGACCAGGCCGCCCCCGATCCCGGTGCTGACGGTGACGTACACCAGGTCGTTCACCCCCCGCCCGGCGCCGTACACGTGTTCGCCCAGGGCGCCCAGGTTGGCGTCATTCTCCACGGTCACCGGAACCCCCCCCAGGCGTTCCGCCAGGGCCTCTCTCAGGGGCGCCTCCCGCCACCCCAGGTTCGGTGCCTGGTGAACGACGCCGGTAACGGGGTTCAGCGGCCCCGGGGCCCCGGCGGCCACGGCCAGCAGGTCGCCCCGGTCCGCCCCCGCCCGGGCCAGGAGGTCGTCCACCGTCCGCGCCATACGCCCGACGACGGCGGCGAAACCCTCCTCCGGCCGGGTGGCGACCTTCGTCTCCCCGCGGATCCCTCCTTCAAGATCGGCCAGGACGGTGTAGATCTTCGTCCCGCCGAGGTCGATCCCCGCCACATAGCCCACGGCTATCCGCCCTCCTCCAGGATGAACCGCTCGATGACTTCCGCCACCCCGTCCCGGTCGTTCGGCGGGGCGACAAAGTCGGCGCGCTCCTTGACCTCGGCGCGGGCGTTGCCCATGATTACGCCCAGGCCCGCGAACTCAACCATGTCCAGGTCGTTATAGCTGTCCCCCACGGCGACCACGGCCTCCCGCGGGACGCCGTACCGTTCCGCCAGCCAGGCCAGGGCGGCGCCCTTGGTGGCGCGGGGGTGAGAGAATTCCAGGAAGTGCGGCTTGGATTTCGTAATATGCACCGCGCTCCCGTATACCGGCAGCATCTCCGCCATCACCCCGTCAAGGACCTCCTCCTCGGCGATGGCCAGCACCTTGGTCGGCTCCTCCCCGCCCTCAAGCAGCGCGAGCAGGTCCCCGACCGGGTGCGCCTCGACGCCGGAAATCGCGGCGTAGCGCGCGCCGACCGGAGTCAGTTCGGCCATGTAGAGGCGGTCGCGCAGGTAGACGTTGACGTGCAGGCCGCCGGCGCGCAGGGCGCCGACGAGGGCGCGCGCCGCGTCGAGCGGCACCGTCCGGTGGAGCAGCGCCGGCCCCCCGGAGGCCTTGCGCACCAGAGCCCCCTGGTAGGTGATCAGCGGGACGTCGATCCCCAGCTCCCGGGCGATCCGCGCCGCCGAGGCGTACATGCGCCCGGTGGCCAGCGTGACGATGACCCCCCTCTCCCGCGCCCCCCGCAAGGCCTCGCGGTTGCGCGGCGAGACCCTGAAGGCGGAATCGAGCAGGGTGTCGTCCAGGTCGACGGCCAGAAGGCGGTAGTGCAGCGGCCACACCTCGCTCTCCATACAATCCCAGTTGTGAAAATTATAGCACTTTATCGCGGGCCGGGAAAACTTCGGGGCGGCGGCCGATCCGGAAAAGGGTTGGTGTCTGATTTGTCGAAACATTCGGCACAGGAGGGCAAACGTGTGACTCTTCGCGCCAAGACTCTGATCATCATCGGTATCACGCTCCTCGGGCTGACGGCCATTCTCCACACCGTTTTGCGCCTGGTTCTGCTGGATAGTTTCGGCGCGCTGGAGGACGGGACGGTCCGGCAGAACATTGATCGCGCCCGGGACGCCCTGGCGGAGGAAACCGCCGGGCTCGACGCCACGGCGCGCGATTATGCCTGGTGGGACGATACCTGCACGTTCATCGCCGACGGCAATTCCGCGTATATTGTTTCGAACCTCGGCAACGAGACATTCAAGGGACTCGGGCTCAACCTTATCGCGTACCTCGACCCCTCGGGCCGGCCCGTCTTCGAGAAAGCCTTCGACACGGAAAAGGGCGAAGAAGTCCCGGTGCCGACGAGCCTGCGGCAACACCTTGCGGCCGGGAGCCCCCTCCTGCGCCGAGGCGCCATCTCCGGCGGCGTCTCGGGCATCGTGCTCCTCCCCGAGGGCCCGCTCATCGTCTCCGCATGGCCTATTCTCACCAGCGAAGGGGAAGGCCCTCCCCGCGGGACTTTGATCATGGGGCGCTACCTCACCGACAGGGTCGTCCGGCGCCTGGCGCAAACCACCCACCTCTCCCTGAGCCTCAAGCGCTCCGGTGATTTCCAGGGCTCTTTGCCGAGGGCGGCGATGGCCGTCCGGCCGCTCAATAACGACCTCATCGCCGGTTACACCCTGATCAACGACGTCTACGGGAACCCCGCCCTCGTCCTTGAGGTAAGGATGCCCCGCGACATCCACCAACAGGGCCTGGCCGGCGTGAAAACCGCCATGGCCGCCATCCTGGCCACCGGCCTGGTCTTCGGCGCGGTGATCATTCTGCTCCTGGAAAAGGTGGTCCTCTCCCGCCTGGCCCGTCTTAACGCGGGCGTGAAGAGTGTCGGGGGCGGTTTCGCCGCGCGCCTGCCGGTCGCGGGCAGGGACGAGGTGTCCAATCTGGCTGCCGCTGTCAACAACATGATGGACAAGCTTGAGGAATCCCTGGAGGCGCTGCGGGAGAGCGAGGGCCGCCTCAGGATCATCCTGGATGCCGTGCAGTGCGGCGTTCTGGTCATCGATGCCGGGACACACGTCATCGTTGATACCAACCGGGCGGCCGAGGAACTGATCGGCCTTCCCCGGGACAAAATCGTCGGCGCCGTATGCCACCGGTTCGTCTGTCCGCATGAAAAAGGAAAGTGCCCCATCACCGACCTCGGGCGGACGGTTGACCATTCAGAGCGCGAACTGTTGACCGCGGATGGCGAACCGATCCCGGTCATCAAGACGGTCGTCCGGGCTTCCCTCGGCGACCGGGAGCATCTCCTGGAGAGTTTCACGGACATCACTGAGCAGAAGCTGATGGAGGAACGGCTCAGGTACTTAAGCCTGCACGACCCCCTCACCGGGTTCCACAACCGGATGTACTTCGAGCAGGAAATGCGCCGCCTGGAGGCGGAGCGCCGCGCCCCGACAGGCATCATCGTCTGTGACGTGGACGGGCTGAAACTGGTCAACGACAGCCTGGGACACAAGACCGGAGACGCCCTGCTTGTGGCCGCCGCCGGCATTATCAGCGAAGCCTGCCGTGGCCACGTGTTCGCCCGCATCGGGGGTGATGAATTCGCGGTCATCCTCCCCAACCGCGACGAAACCGCCGTCGCAGGCGTCGCGCAAGCGATCCGCGAGGCCGTGGTCCGGTACAATGCCGTTCACCCGGAACTGCCCCTGAGCATGTCGGTCGGCCACGCGGTCAGCGGCGAGGCCCCGGTCAGTATGGACGAGCTGTTCAGGGAAGCGGACAACAATATGTACCGGGAAAAGCTGCATCGCAGCCGGAGCGCCCGCAGCGCCATCGTCCAGACCCTGATGAGGGCGCTCGAGGCCAGGGACTTCATCACCGAGGGGCACGCCGAGCGCCTGCAGAACCTGGTGGCCGCCCTGGCGGAAGCCGCCGGCGTCCCCGCGCACCGCATCGACGACCTGCGCCTTCTCGCCCAATTTCACGACATAGGCAAGGTCGGCATTCCGGACCGCATCCTCTTCAAGGCCGGGCCCCTCACCCCCGAGGACACAGCCGTGATGAGGAGGCACAGCGAAATCGGCTACCACATCGCGCAGTCCTCGTCCGACCTGGCGCCGATCGCCGACCGGATCCTGAAGCATCACGAATGGTGGAACGGCGAGGGTTACCCCCTCGGCCTCAAGGGGGAGGATATCCCCCTGGAGTGCCGCATCCTGGCCATCGTCGACGCCTACGACGCCATGACCAGCGACCGTCCCTATCGC
>JASEER010000067.1 GCA_030019475.1 Thermoanaerobacterales bacterium
CTTGTGGCGGCTGGGCCTGGTCTACCTGTTTTTTGGTTTTTCCTACATCATTTATGGAACCTTTTTTGCAGCGGCCATGACCGCCGACAAGGGGTTTACAGGACGGGGGGCCATACCCAATTATTATCCCTGGGGACGGAAAACACAGGGATCTCGGTCAAGGATGCCGATTGGTTTGCGGCATTACGAGAGGACGGGGCCCTCTCGGTGACGAGGCTTTCTCTTACCGATCTTGAAGGGGCATTGGGACGGTTTTGCATTGGTCTGCAGGCTCTATTAGGATTACCACGTCTTAATGAAAGAAAATACACAGCCAACTGGCAAGGCTATTCCTTAAATACGGTATTCTCCAGACTTGTCACCTTGAACCTCAGGAGTTGAGATCGCCGAGGGGCTGGAGAAGCTGCTGAGAGAGATGGATGCTGTCTCATGAACGAGCACACTGATTTCCAGACTCCGTTACGGAGCATGCAAAGGGGTGGTTAGATGAGCTACGCTGATGAGGTACGCGACTATTGCGGGAAGCACATTGTTGAGCCTGCCCGTGCCCGTGGCCAGAAAGAGGTTGTGATTCGGGCGGGTGATGTGCACAAAGCGATGGGCTTTCAGAACCGTCTTCCGCTCGTTTGCTCCGCGCTTGGTGCCCGAGTGTTTGAAGAGGACTATATGGTGTGCCGCAAGTCAGTCGAGGGGCCGCTGAACGGCTCAAATACTATCTTCACGTTCACAATCCTGAAATGAACTCTACCCAGGGCAAGCGCCCGATAGCAGAAAAGGTTCAGCAGCCGGGGTGCACGACCGATACGTTAGGCGATATTGGATGGCGTATCCTACTAGCGGATGAGTTGATGAGGCTTCACCCAAGTATGAGGGTGTCCACCAAGCCGGGTCAAGTCCGGACCAGTGAACGGGAGGTGGTCAGTCGTTTCGAATTGCACGTAATACCAAGCGCACATTTGCCGGGTTCTCTCCAATTCTACGAATGGTGTAAGGCCACCATTCAGTGCCGAATGGCAGGTAAACCCTGACGTTGTGCCCTTCGTCAACCAACTGCCTTTGAAGCGACGGCCTAACGCCATAGAGCATCTCGAATTCGTATGAATCCTTGCCCCATCCGTTCTCATTCAGCAGGGGGCGAATTGCGTTTATCATCCGGTCATCGTGGGTGCCGAAAATAGGATAGAAGCATTTGGCTTTAGCTTCCGGGGAAAGGAGAAGTTGAGCCAAACGAAGGTAATTTGCGTCAATGTCCTGCTTGTTAGTCCAGGCCCTCTCCTTTGATTCTGCAAACGCTCCTTTGACCAACCGGACAGCCGCTCCCTCTTCGATCAGTTGCCGGAGATCCTGTTCGCTTCGGTAAAGGTATGCCTGAATGGTGATCGCCGTCGGAATCCCCTCTCGGACGAGTCGCGAACTGCAAAAAAGCAATACCACGGTAATGGAGACCTTCCAAAGATGTGGCAGGGAAAAGAAAAACCTTACTGAATTCTTATAGTGCTGTACTCCTGGACTTTCTCGCCGCCTGCCTGGCGCAGGAGCGGGCTTCACGACGGGAAAGCCGGCTTAAAAACCGCCTGCGGCAGCGGGACTTCATGCGTAAAACGGGGTGGATAATGACTTCGATACTTATTTTTGCGGCGCTGGCTGCCGTATTGGCAGTTTTCGCGGTTGTAGGAGTAGGAATCAGGCAGGGAGCCTGTGCCGGGGGAGGAGGAGAGAACATCATCAAGACCGTCTACATCTACCTGGTGTTGTTCGCCACGCTGATGATGACCATCGGGGGGAGCGTCGGGTCGTTCATGGCTCTGGCCGACATCATAGCCCCGACACCGTACTATCAGACGATCGAGGAATTCAGGAACCGCAAGCCGGAGGTCACCGGTCGGACTTACACCGACGCCGAAATCAAGGTCCAGTACGAGGCCGCGGTCAGGATGCACCGCGAAGAACAGATCGGCAGGGCGAAGAACACCCTGATCAAGAGTCTCGGGTGGGTGGTCATCCCCCTGCCGGTCTTTCTTTATTTCCAGCGGCGTCTGGCCCAGAAGGAAGGCTGTGACCCGCCGGAGAGTTAGAGGGACACCATACTTAATTACTGCTTCCAAGACCTATGCAAAGTCTATTGAGCGTCTTCAACCTCTCTGCGCGGGATTGGCAAGAGGGCAGCGCAGAAATTTGGTATGGTGTCCCCGTAATTTTTATATCGCGCGAGATGTGATATAATATCCCTAAAACCGTGATATGGGGTTGGGTGCCTTGGTAGACAAACTTTTCCCTCTGGGCCATCCGGTACCGGAAGAAGATCTGGTAGGGCGTCTGCATTTTGTCGACACCCTGGTCTCCCGCCTCGAAGAGGGCGACAGTATTATGCTGGCCGGGCCGCGCCGGATCGGGAAAACGTCTCTCGCTCAGGAAGCGCTTCGCCGTTTAAAGGATAAAGGGTGCTACACCGCGGCCGTCGACTGTTTCGCCCTTCGAGACAGGAAACACCTGGCCGAAAAGATAGTCGAGGGCTGCCTTGCCAACCGTACCGGGCTGCCCAGGACCTTGGCCTCGATTCGGGAAAAGGTACGCAGCTTTGCCCCCGTTCCGGTCAGCATCAAGGTGCAGGACCTGGACCTGGAGATCAGCCTTTTTTTGAACCAAAAGGCCAGCCCTGACGAATTGCTGGATCAGGCCCTGGAGTTTCCTCAGAAGCTGGCAGAGAAGGATGACCGGCGGGTGGTCGTCCTCTTTGACGAGTTTCAGGAGGCGTCCGTTGTCGCCGGCGAAGACATCTTCAAGCGCATGCGGGCCGCCTTTCAGAAGCAGAACCGGGTCAGTTACCTGTTCTTGGGATCCAAGGAAGGCATCATGCGCAGTCTTTTTTCGTCCCGCCGCCAGGCTTTCTACAGGTTTGCCGTGCCGCTGCCGGTCCCCTCTGTGCCGGCGGAAGCCTGGTTGGCGTATATCGTCGAGAAATACGCCGGCCGGGGGATAGAGGCCGACAGGAACATTGTCGGCGAACTGCTGGAGCTTACCGGCGGGCATCCTTACGATACCATGTTGCTGTGCAACGAAGCCTATCACCTTCTCCTGCAAACGGGCGGCAGGGAATTGACACTGACCTTGTTGCGGCAGGCTCATGCCCAGGCGCTGAGGATTCTGGAACCGGCCTTCACGGAGATTCTCGATGAACTGGGTAAGTCAGCCCATATGCGGGAAGTCATCTGCCGGCTCGCCGCCGACAGCCGACCCTACCGGGGCGGCACCCATCCCAGCAGCGTGGCCAGGACCCTCGACAGGCTGGTTGAGAAGGGCGTTATCGAAAAAGTGATAAGAGGTCAGTACCGTTTTGTCGAGCCGATGTTCAAAGACTATGTCACTGAGCTGTTTGCCTGTGAGCGAAAACACTAAAGCAGCATTCTCAGCCTCCGCACGCCTTCCGCTATCTCTTCGCCGCTCAGATGCCCGTACCCCAGGATGATCTTGCTTTTGTGCCTTCCCTTTACAATAGCGTGGTTCTCGACGGGATAGACCTGGACACCGTTTTGTATCAACACCCCAACTGCCTTGTCGGTGAATTCCACCCCCGGAAACTCGGCGATCAAATGGAGTCCCGTTGAGTCGCCGGAGACGGTATGCCCTCCGGGGAAATGGTGCTCCAGCGCCTCCTTCAGGGCGCGCCGGTGCGCGGCATAGACCCTTTTCACCCTGGCGACATGCCGCTCAAGCCGGCCTTCCCGGATGAAACGCGCCAGCGCCATCTGGTCCAGGGACGGGGTATGCACATCCGAAAGCCGCTTCAGTTCCCGGCAGTGCTGCATCAGCGGTCTGGGGAGGATAACGTACCCGAGGCGCAGGGCCGGGGCCAGGGTTTTGCTGAAGGAACCGAGGTAGATGACCCTTTCGGGTTCAAGCCATTGCAGGGTGCTGACGGGCGGCCCTTCATACCGGAACTCGCTGTCGTAGTCGTCTTCCACGATGTAACAATCGTTCTCCCGGGCAAAGGCGATCAGTTCGATACGCCGCTGCACCGGCAGAATTCCTCCCAGGGGAAACTGGTGCGACGGGGTAACGTATATGAGGCGGGGACCCGCGCCGGACGGAAGCAGCCGGGTCTGCAAGCCGTGCGCGTCGACCGGCACGGGCCTGAGACGATACCCGGTACCGGCGATGATTCTCCGCATCCCGTTGTTCAGCGGGTCTTCCACCACCGCCTCGGCGCCCGGCGAGAACAGCAGCTTGGCCGCCAGCGCCAGACCCTGCGTCGCGCCGGATGTGATCAACAGTTGCTCGGGGCGGCAGTCGATGCCCCGGACGCGAAAGAGATACTCGGAGAGAGCGCTCCGCAGTTCCCCGCGGCCTTCCGGGACACCGTATGTCAGCAGGGACCCCGAGGATTCCAGACAGATCTCGTGAATGATCCGCCCCCATCGTTTGAGGGGAAAGACATCCAGTGCCGGAACGCCGGAACGGAAATCAATGAGATCCTGCGGCTGCCCGACCAAAGCCGCATGCGTTGCCCCGGCGGACGGGGACGTCCCTCCGGTTCGCCCCAGACAGGCTCCTTCCGCCACCCGGGTGCCGGACCCCAGCCGGCTCTCGATATACCCTTCGGCCGTCAACAGGGCGTAGGCCTCCAGGACGACATTGCGTGAAACCCCCAGAGCCGAGGCCATCTCCCGGGTCGAGGGGATCCTCTCCCCTGCCTTCAGTCTCCCTTCCAGAATCAGATCCCGTATCTGCCCGTAGACCTGCCGGAAGAGGGGTATGCTGCTGCTCTTGTCAACAGTTATGCCGAGCATTCTGGCGGCCTCCCGGAAAGTGGTACTGCGAAAACTTCATTAAAGTGGAGCTTCAGTGACCACTCGGATGGATGCTACCATTATACCGGATTCCACCAGCCCAAGGAGACTTAGCAATGAAGACGAGACTCCCTGCCTATCTCTGCCTCGCGGCGGCCATGGCCATCGCCGGCAGTTCCGTGGTGGTCGGTAGAATTCTAACCCTGCAACTCCCGGTCTTTCTCACCTCGGCGGCCAGCCTTTTCATGGCCTTGCTGGTCTTGGCGCCCCTGACCTGGAGGACTCACAGGGGACTGCCCGGTATCCCCAAAGGCGATCTCAAAGTCCTCTTTCTCCAGGCGTTGACCGGCATCGTCCTGTTCCGGGTCTTCCTTTTGTATGGGTTAAGGATGACTTCCGCGACTGCGGGAGGCATCATCACCAGCACCATGCCGGCCGTGGTCGGGCTGATCGCGTTTCTGTTCCTGAAAGAAAAACCCGCCTGGAACAAGGTCGGCGGGATAGCGCTCTCGGTGGCGGGTGTACTTGCGGTCAACACCGTGGGTTTGTCCGCCGATACCGCGAGGTACGGGTCACTTTGGGGAAACCTCCTCGTCTTTTGGGCCGTGGTCGGCGAGGCCCTCTTTACCATCCTGCAGAAGAAGATCTCCAAGGGGAGTTCAGCGTTGACCCGTACGGCACTGGTCAGTCTCTTCGCATTTCTGAGCTTCCTGCCGTTCGCCGTATACGAGGGACTGTGTTTTGATTTTACCTCCGTACGTTGGTCGGATGGTCTTTGCATCGCCTATTACGGGGTCGTCGTGACGGCGGTCGCCTTCATCCTGTTCTACAAGGGCGCCGCGGCCGTTCCCGCCAGCACCGCCGGGGTGTTTGCCGGATTCATGCCTGTCAGCAGCGTTCTGCTGTCCAACCTGATCCTTGGCGAAAGGCTGATGCCCTGCCATCTGTTGGGGCTGGGTTTTGTGGTGGCGGGGATTGCATTGATGGCAGCAAGTGCAGGATCGGAACCACGCCCTGCCGATGGAGAACACCGACCCGTTTCCCCATCCCGGCAGCCGTCAGTGTTCTAACGCAAGCGGGTCCTTGACCGCTTCGGCAAAGACTTCGGGGTCTGCCGGGGGAAACCCCCGATAGGCCCCACCAAGGTTGTGCTGGCGCTGTATAATTGTGAAAAGCGGTTAAGGAAGCGGAACTCGTCGTCCAAGCTGCCCATCTGGTGGCCGGTAATCAGATGCCGGCAAAGTTAAAGGTTTTTTGCCTGCTCCGAAGAAACCTATTACTTCACTTGGCCAGAGGAGAGAGGCACAGTGCATCCTGTGATGAGACTGATTAGTGAGAGGAGAAAACGGGGTGAGGAGAGCTTCCGCAGACACCAGGATTGAAGCCACCCGGACAGGGTTTCACTACGGTTATGTCA
>JASEER010000068.1 GCA_030019475.1 Thermoanaerobacterales bacterium
AAGGAGGTGAGGATGGTGAACAAGCATTTGATGGTCAAGACTCTGGCGGCAAAGACAGGGATGACGGAAAAGGTATGTGCCAGGATGTTGGGCGCCGTTGCCGAGGTGTTGCGTGAGGCCGTGGCGCGCGGCGAGCACGTGCGCCTTCCCGGCTTCGGAGTCTTCTTCGTGCGGGAGCGGGCGGCCCGGAGGGGCCGCAACCCTCAGACGGGGGAGGAGTTTGAGATCCCGGCCGGAAAGGCGATCGTTTTCCGGCCGGGTGGGGAACTGCGACGAGCGGTAGCGGAATAGAACGGTCGCTTGGGGGGCCGGGGAAACCGGCCCCCCAAGCGTTTGATGAAAGCGGCTGGCGAAGGAGGTGGTGTGTAATGAAACACCTGTAATAGGGGCGCGGAGATGATTGGGCGGGTGGCGGCCCGGCCCTCGACAGGGCCGCCGAAATCATACTCGGAGGTTGGACAGCGTGACAAAGGCGGAGCTTATCAAGGTGGCGGCAGAGAAGAGCGGCCTCAGCCAAAAGCAGGCGGGCCAGGTGCTGGACGCCGTGCTGGAGACCGTCGCTGAGGCCCTGGCGAAAGGCGATGAGGTGCGGCTGTCCGGCTTTGGGGTGTTCGCGCCCGTCGCGCGGGCCGCCCGGGCCGGGCGGAACCCGCGCACCGGGGAGGAGATCTCGATCCCGGCGCGGGTGGTGCCGGTGTTCAGGACGGGGAAAGAACTGAAGGCGGCGGCCGGACGGGCTTAGGCCCGCCCGCCGCCTCAAAGGGGGTTGTGGCAGGGTGCAGGAAGGGGACTATATCAGCCTGGAAACGTGGCTGGCTCGGAATCCCGGCCCGTACTGGGTGCAGGTGCTGGCGGCCCGGGCGGACGGAAACACGGACGAGACCTGCGGGATCATCCTCTGCGAGGCCGGGCGGGCCGAGGCGGACCCGGAAACGGGCCTCTTGACCTTCGAGGGCGAGCATGGCTTTGCGGCGTTCGTCGCGAGGGCCTTGACCCTGGGTGTTGAGCCGGACCCGGGGAAATGGGTCGGGCGATACGCGAACCTGACGGTGCCGGTACCCGGGTACGGCCCGGAAGCGGTCATCGTCGTGATGCGAAAGGAGGAGTAGCCGATGCGCAGGGTGTTATGGATAGTGGTGTGCCTGGCCGTGGTACTGGCCCTGGCCGGCCCGGCGTTTGCCGAGACCGGGCAGGATGCCGGGCAGCCCCCGGGAGGCCAGGCGGCCCCAGCGGGAAGCGGGGAGACTATCGGGGGTATCCCGGTGGTCAGCCCGGGAGAGTTAGGCAACAAGCTGAACCAGTTGGGTGATATCGCCTACAAGCAGATGAGCCCTATTACGGACATGGTCGCTAAGCTATCCATCGCGGCGAGCGGGTTCTTGCTGATCATGGTACTGGTTTTGGGGGCCGGAATAGTGCGGCGGGTTGTCGCGGCCCTTTTCTTCGTGGCTCTGGGCCTGGGCCTGTGGTACAACGCCCCGTATGTTGTGGGGGCAGTCAAGGCTGTCGCGGCCTGGTTGCAATCTTAGTCTAATCAAAGGGGGTTATAGCGATGCGTAGAGTCAACGTCTTTATCGTTCTGGTTGCCGCCGTCCTGGCCTTGGCGGCGGCCGCGCCGGCGTTCGCGGAGGCCGGGCTGCCCGAGGCCACGGCGGACGACGTGGCGACCAGGTTAGTGGACGTGGGGAAGGAAATTCTTATGCCTCTGGGTGCCGTCTGCATCTTCGTCGCCATCGCCTGGACGGCGTTCAAGTTAATTATCACCGCCAACAAGCCCGAGGAGCGGGCGCAGGCGATGAGCGCTATCCCTTATATCCTGGGTGGCGGCGTCGGTCTCGGTGCGACTCTGCTCTTCGCGGGCTTTCTCGTGGGGCTCATGAAGCGCGTGGGGGGCGCATAAGCGATGCGCCAGCACCCTGTAGCCGTCCAACTCGAAGATGAAGACAAGGTTGTCGGCGGTGTGATGACGTTCCGGCAGTTGGTGTGGCTGTTTGTCGGTTTCGCGCTGGGGGGCGGGGCGGCGGCGCTGCCGCTGCCCTGGTATCCCTGGTACCTCCGGGCGCTCGTGTTCGGCCTATTCTTCCTTGCCGGGGCTGTGCTGGCTCTAGGCCGGGCCTACGGCATGGCGATGGACGTTTTTCTTTTCCGCTACGCCCGGTGGAAACTGCGCCGAAAAGCCTGGGCGCTGAGAGGAGGCGCGTAGATGGGCGCGTTTACTGTTGTAATGCTGGTTCTTTCCGCCCTGCTGGGCGTGGGGACGTGGTTGTACATGCGGCGTGTGCAGCAGGGGGAGCGGACCGCCGCGGCCCCGAGGGATCGAAAAAACAAGGCGAAAAAGAAGCAGCAGGACCTTAAAGACCTGTGGGATGTGGAGACGATCCGGGAGGGGATCGTCTGTCTGACCGGGGGCCGTTACCGCGCCGTCCTGCGCCTGACGGCGGCCGACTTCTGGCTCCTGTCGCCGGAGGAGCAGGACGCGATCGAGGACGCGGCGGCGGCCGCTCTGCGCTCTTTGATGTACCCCGTACAGGTGTACGTCACGGCCCAGTCGGTGGACCTGCGCGGTGCGGTGGAAGAGCTGCGCCAGGCCAACTTGCCGCCGGCGCTGGCCGAGCTGGCCCGGCAGAGGGCGGACTACCTGGAGGCGATGGCACAGGAGAGAAGCGCCGGGGCGCGGCAGGCATACCTGGTCCTCCCATATGACGCCCCCGGCGTCGGGTGGGAGGCCGTGCGCGGGGAAATCCTGCACCGCGTTGCTGCCCTGGCCGGGGCCCTGAGCCCGGCCCGGGTGCGCGTTGAGATGCTTACATCGGAGGCCGCGGCCGATCTTCTGCACCATGCCCTGAACCGGTTCTCCGCCTGGCGGCCCTCGGAGGCCGTGGCCGCCGGGGCGATGAGCCTGTATCACGTGAGCGAAAGGAGCGTTGCCTGAGTGCGGAACGTGTTCACCGCTGCCCGCCTGCTTGTCCTGGGGGCTATTGTGTTCGTCAACTGGATCATCATCGGGATGTTCCTGTCGCTGTTCTGGAGCGGCGACACCCTGCTCTACGCCGCCGTCTTAGTTGAGGGCGTGCTGATCGGCCTGGTCCTTACCCCGGCGGGTGAGGCGTATTTTCGTGTTGTCAAAAAGCTCCGGCCCCTGCCGGACGAAGAGGCCGCCCTGCGGCCCATCTACGAGCGGGTTTTGAAGCGATGCGGGATCGAGAGCCCGCCGGAGCTTTTTGTCCCGCACACGAGCGACGTTAACGCCCTGGCCGTCGGTACGAAGACGGTCGCCGTGACCCGTGGGGCGCTGGCCTTGCCGGCGGACGAGATTGAGGCCCTTTTGGCGCACGAGATCGGCCACCTGGCGCATAGAGACAGCAAGGTTCGTCTGGTGGCTCACGTCGCCAACCTGGCCGGGACGGTGGCCGCCTGGGCGATCACGGGGCTTATCGCGGCGCTCGGCGTCATAGGCATGATCGGCGGCACCTGGGGCGATCGGCAGATGTTCGGCCTCGGGCTCTTCCTGGTGGCCTTCGCCTGGTTCCTGAAGCTCGTGGCCTGGTGTCTCTCCAAGCTGCTGGAGCTTTCCTTCCTGGCGGTGGGACGCTCCGAGGAGTGCAGGGCCGACGCCTATGCCGCAAGACACGGTTACCGCGACGCCCTGGTGCGGCTCCTGAACCGTTTCGACACAGCGCACGAGCCGCACGGCGCGGCGGCGCTGTTCGCGACCCATCCGGCGGTTCACGCCCGGATCGACCGCCTGATGTGTGTCTGAAACCGCCCTCAATGGGCTGCCCCGCTTCGGCGGGGCTTTTGCTTTTCTAAGACCGAAGCACCGCGAGAAGGAGGACGGCCTTATGCGCCTGGCAAGACGACGAAGGAAATCAAAGACTTCGGAAACACGAAAGTATGACCTGGCGGCCCGCGCTCTGGACGTGCGGGACCTGTTCGTCCCGGACGGCCTGGAGGTCGGGTTTGACGAACTGCACCTGGGAGAGGCCCGCTGCCGCGTCTACGCTCTGCATGCCCTGCCGCGCCGGCTCACGGTGGGCTGGCTGGACGAATGCCTCCAGGCCGGGGACGTGGATGTAAGCGTGCATATCGAACCCGTAAATGACAACGATGTGTCCCGAGACCTGGCGGCCAAGGAGAATAAGGCACTATCGCATCTGGACCTTGACCGGCAGCGGGGCGTTGTCAAGCGTCTGAGCCAGTTGGAGGCTCAAGCCGCGGACTACCGCGCCCTGCGCGAGGCCGTGCAACTGGGACAGGACAGGCTGTTCAACGTCACGACCACGCTGGCTGTGCATGCCGAGAGCGCGGACGACTTGCGGTCCCGGAGCCACGCCGCGACCAACCCCCTGGCCCGCCGGGGCGTACGGCCCAGGGCGCTGGCCTTGCGCCAGTTGGAGGGTCTGCAAACGGTCTTACCCCTCGGGAACAACAAGGTGGAGGATCACGCGAAGAACCTGACCTCCGGCGCGGCGGCTTGCTGTCTCCCGCTGGCTGCCTCGCAGGGCGGTCACGCAAGCGGCGCGGTGGTGGGGATCAACCTGTACACCCGCGCGCCGGTGCTGCTGGACCGCTTCGCCGGTGAGCGGGTCATCTCGAACCAGCACATGTTCATCTGCGGCGAGCCCGGAAGCGGCAAGTCTGTCACGCTACGGACGCTTTCTCTGCTCGAAGCGTACCGGGGTGTGCGGACGGCCTACGTCGATCCCGAGGGCGAGTACGTCTACTACACCAAGTCCCTTGGCGGGCAGGTGGTCCACCTGCGGCCCGGCGGGTTTTCGGGGATGAACCCGCTCGATGTAGACGTGGAGGAGGACGACCAGGGACGCAGGTACGTCAACATTCAGGACAAGATGGGCGACCTTCACGGTCTCGTGGCTGCCCTGTACCGTTACCAGAGCGCCCAGGGTCTGGACGTGCGGGAGACGGCTCTTCTGGAGGACGCCTTGCGGCAGGAATACGCGGCCAGGGGGATTACCAGTGACCCGGCCAGCCTGTACGAGGGCGGGATCCGGAAGCCGATGCCGACCCTCTCCGACGTGCAGGCCCGGCTCGCCAAAACGCCCGGCGCGGAACGGCTGGCCGACGCGATGAAGCCCCTGCTGAAAGACGGCTCCCTGGGCTTCTTTGACGGCCAGACTACCCTTCGCCTGGCCGACGCGCCCTTCATCTGCTTCAACCTGAAGGGCCTGGGCGGGGATTTCGCCCGGTTTATCGGCGTCTACGCGGTCCTGACCTGGCTCCTGACGGGCTTCGCCCTGCGCGGCGGCAAGAAACACCCGAAGAATATCGCCGTGGACGAGGCGTGGATGTTCCTGCGTCACCCCGACGCGGCGGCCCACCTGGAGAACATCGCGCGCCGGGGCCGGAAGTACGGCTGTGCGCTGACCATCGCCACGCACCGCTTCGAGGAGTTCACGGCAACCAAGGAGGGCCGGGCGGTGATCGAGTCCTGCGCCTCGCTCCTGGTGATGAAGCAGGAGGACCACGCCGCAGAGGCTGTCGTCGAGTACTTCAAACTGGCCGGGGGATGCCGCGACCTCCTGGCCCAGGCCCGGCCGGGGCAGGGTATCCTGCGCGTCTCCGGCTCCACCACGGCGGTACAGGTGCAGCCTGCCCCGCACGAGTGGCCGTTCGTAGAAACCAGGTTGGGGGGTGCCGCGTAAGATGCGCCGGGCAATCGTTCTCGCGATTTTGCTGGCCTTGGGGCGGCCAGGGCCAGCCCCAAGGCCAG
>JASEER010000069.1 GCA_030019475.1 Thermoanaerobacterales bacterium
AACCGGTGCAACTGCCCATATCGATCAGCTCAAGGCGGCCGGCGCAGACTTTCAGTCCCCGTTTGCCGGGTCCAACCGGTGCAACAGACCGCGCCGGCTCAAAAAATACCCAAGCACCGCAAGCCTTTCCGGGTTTGTACCCACGCCCGTTGACAGCCGATTTTTCGAAAACCACTCATCTGCACTGAAACCCCCTCCATTTGCGAAGCACCCGCAAGAGTGTCGTGTCTTCTCCGTCAAAGATTCCGCCACATCAGACATGAGGAAGGCTACCCTCACACGCTGTCTGGGCACCGCTTGCCGATGCGATTTGCGAAACCATCGTCCGAAAAGAAGAACCTTTACTCAAGCTGGGCGATCAATTCGCCGGCCAGGGCATTGACTTTCTCATGGAACGGACGTCTTGCGCCAATATCCCTTGCGATCGTACCGCCACCTGTTCCAGTTCCCGCAAAGTCGCCCTTCTGAAGGAATTTCCCTATGTCGTGAAGGAGGGCCGCCAGCAGGACGGTACCGTACTCCACAGCCGACACCTCGCGCTAGACCGGGATTTTGAACAGGTACAAGATTTCCGGATACGTTCGACACAAGTTGGCAGATTCCTGCAATGCAGGAAGCTATTATCTATGACAAACCTGGTAGCAATAACAGGCTGGATGACATTCCTCCGCAACACCCGGGTCGATCTCTTCATAAATCATGCGGGCCTTCTCATCGCGGGCTTCGATGAACCACTGGCGTAACTCGTCATCGATAACGTGCAGGTCTTTCTTAATGATGAGCCGGTTACCCCTGAACTCTGCGTAGACCAGGCACCCCAGGTTGACCGGGAATTCATAGATAGCCTCCATGACCAGGGCGTAGCCGGTGGTCTGCAGGCGGTGGAACTTCCGTGGCTCACCGAATTTGAGGTCAAGGATCATCGGCTCGCAAAAGGTAAAGGCGTCCGTGCTGAGGTTGGCGCTCAGGCCCAGAAAGGACCCGTCCAACTTCTGCTCGACGACCACCGGCAGAGCCAGGCTGACCAGGGAGTCCTCGCCGATGTACGGATGCTTCGTGAGGATTTCCTGAATGCGGGCGATGATCCGGGCCCGTTCAAAGTCGTGGATGATCAATGCTTTCTGGCGCAGGCTCTCGGCCTCGGTCGGCGCGAGGTCACGGGTATATGGCTCGATGCTCAGGGGAACGAGTTCCTGAAGGGAACGAAAGATCTCTTGATAGTTGTCCACGCCGTGCGCGTAGATGAGCCGCTTCGCGGCCACTAAAACATGGACCAGCGCCGCGTGCAAGGCACTCCCCCGTGCCATCGCCGGGCTCGGCTTGGGGCGGACGCGCTCCACACGCCGCAGGTAGAGGTCCCGGTTGGTCGGACAATAGGCCCCGGCCACCTCGTAGATCGCCAAAGGCATGTCGTAGACCGGGGAGAGAGGCGGCTGGGACCAGTTCCACCCGCGCAGTTCGTCGGCCACCCCCTGGTCGCGCGAGCGCGGCAGCAGTCCCTTGAGCAGGTGCTTTCGCTCTTCGTCGGTCAGGAAGTACACTAAACCACATCCCCGCAAAACCGGCGGTATTCGCAATCGACGCAGCGCCCCGCGCGGCGCGTCGCCGGCGGAAAGGTCTCCCGCCGGATAAGGTCCGCAATCTGTAGAAGCATCCGCCTGACAAACGCCCGCGCGTTCGGCGTGATCTCCACCACATAAACGTTTTTCGAGGGGATTAAGTACAAGTAACCGTGCCGCACCGGTTTTCCATAGGCGTCCTCAAGGAGCATGGCGTAGGCGACGAGCTGGTACTTATGATTGAGGCCCGGCCGGGATGCGGTGTACTTTACCTCGACGGGCAGGCAACCCAGCGAGGTCACGACGTGCATATCCAGCACCCCGCGCAGCCCCAGACGGGGGGATTCCAGCGGCGTACGGAAGCGCCTCTCCCCTTCCGCAAGGCGGTAGGCCCGCAGCGTCCGGCGCCGCTCCAAGCGCTCGAACTCGATATGCTCTTCCTTGCCGTAGACCATCTTCGGCGTAACCTTCCGGTCCACCGGCGCCACATAGGTGTAGTAGATAATTCGCGGGCAATAGAGGTACTGCTTAATGTCCCCAACCTTGAGGGTCATCCTGCCCGGGCCTTCTTCCTGCGCCCGGCCTCCCTGACGTGGCGGTCGATCTCCTCCGCGTCGGCGTCGCCGCTCGTAACCGTGATCTCAATGCGCAGGTTCAAGTCCTTGTCGCAGATCGGGCAAATGAAGATCTTCCCCTCTTTCTCTCCTAACGTGCGGCGCAGGCGCTGCGACAACTCCTCCCGTCGGTTATGACTTAACTGACCGAAGAAGGCCGAATACTGGAAGTGTTCCAGGCCGTAATCCTTACAGGCTTCAAAAACCTTGTTGCGGATCTTGTCCTCCGGGATGTCATAAATAACCAGCGTCTTCACGCTACCAGCTCCCGGAGAAGGGGCGGTACTTCCCCTCGCCCCGCAGGAAGGTGGCGATGCTCCGGGCCTGCTTCTGGATGATAAACTTCAGCTTATGCTTCTTGCCCTCGTAGCTCTCCTCGGCGTTCAGGCGCTCCGTGATCCGGCGCCCCAGTTCCCGGCGGGTTTCATCGGCCAGGCGGTCCTCCTCCATCTCTATCTTCGTACCCTTGTTGATCATCGCCACGACCACCCGGTCCACGGCCACCGGCCGGAACTCCTCGATGAGATCCAGAACCAGGCTGACCTTCCCCGGACGGTCCGTGTGCAAGAAGCCGGCAAAGGGGTCAAGCCCCGCCAGGGTGACCGCCCCCCACACCTGGCTGTAGAGGATGCCGTAGCCGTAGTTCAGGGCCGAGTTCACCGGGTCGGTCGCCCCGCGCCGTTCCCGCCCGTCGAATTCGATGCCGCCGTCCAGGAGAAGCTTCAGGCCTTCCCAGTAATGCTGCGCCGCCCGGCCCTCGATGGCCAGGATCTGCCCGCGGATCTGTTCAATGGCCGGAGCGTGCAGGGCAGCCAGTTCCCCCCGGAGACGGTCGATGATGCCGAGAAGGCCCGAGATTTCGCTGAACCTGGCGGCGTCCGTCGTACGCCGGTACTTAGCGAAATACTTCAGGACGTTGGCCTGGTTCTTAAGCTTGCCATCGACAAAAGCCTTCGCCAGCGTGACACCGCGCTCGTCCAAGTAGGCCAGGATCTGCTGCCGGCGGGTCTCCACCGTTCCGGTTAGGTTCGGGGATGCGAGTTTAGCGTAAGGTTTACCGGAAAAGGATAGGAAATTGATCTGGATCCCGTACTCCGTGCACTCCTGGATGACGTCGCTGGAGAGGGATACCCCTTTGCTGGCGATGGTGATCTGCTCGATGTCCCGGAAGGGCGTTTCACTGATCACCTGGCCCTTCTGGCGGATCAGCAGCCGCTCGCTCTTCTTGCCTAAGGAAACACCAAAATCTTCTACGACAAGATGCACCGGCAAACCCCTCCCCCTGCATTTTTGTGTAGGGCGAGGGGTATTTTACCATACACCCTCAAATCCGGCAATAGAACGGCGAAACTAGTGGTTTTTCGAGGTTTTACGACAATGAACAGCTATCGTTTCCCGGCACGGGGGCCCCGGCTTTCTGAAGGGCCCTCAGGAAACCGGCAACCGCTTCCCTGGCATTCCTCACGGCCTCGTCAATGGTGTCCCCCTCGGTGATACATCCCGGCAAAGTCGGAACGGTAACCGTGTAGCCGCCTTGTTCGTTCCACTCTAGAAGGATCTTAAAGCGACGTTTTAAGGGGGTTCTTCCTCCTTGAGATTCTGCTCGAGAACCAATGGGCAATCTGGGATTGCCTTGTGGATGACCCCATATAGTTATTCCCTTCACCTGTCTATTCCTACTCCACCAACTGGTAATGGGTGAAATGTTTGCCGCTAGACATGTAGCGATACGGCAGCATCGTGGGCACAAGAACGCGGTAGGATCCTAAGCTCGATGGTTTCGTCCCATAAGAGTTGATCCGGTCGAATCCGTGCGGGTCTTGAATGAGCGCCTGGCCGAAGTCATCAAGGTGATGCATTGATCGGTAACCACCGTTGACAATGTCCGCCTCGCTCTCCGGGCAGGTGAAACCCCTAGGTAGCTCACCGTGATGGAATTTCGCTCCCATAAACTGCATGAAGGATCCGCGCTTACCAAAGTAATTGACCCGCGCTGCGATCTCAGTCAGATCTCTTACATCCTGGTCAGACATACCCCCTGCACCAAGCGCGACTCTGAGTTCACCGTCATAATAGCAGAACTCCCTGTAGGCAATGGTGGGCGCATAGATGCCCCTTGGCGCACCCCGCTCCTCTTGCTTGATCTTGATGAAAGTGTTCTGTACGACGCAGTGCCGTGGCGGGCCAATGCGCACGGGGCGCCCCTTGATGAGCTCGTAAACCTGTTTGGCCCGAGCCTCTGCCTTGTTCGCACCAAATGCTCGAAAGCAGGCGTCAACTAAAGCCAGCTTAACGGCATACGGCGTGGGCACGAGCAATGTTTTGCCACCTTTATTCGTGGCGTAGGTCATGCGGACGGAGAACATCGCCGTAGGCAGATAACGGAGTATCAGCCAAGAGGCGTTAGCGTCTTTGCCGACTGTCATGTTATTCACCCCATGGTTCAGCCGCCTTGATGACGTCTCCCAAAACACCGCTGAATTCACCGAGGCCAGTGAACGGTTTGACTTGGAGATACTCGGCGTCGTATAACCCGTTGAGATGCCGTGCAATCAATTCAATCTCCTCCTGGTAATTGCTCTTGAGCGGACTCACGGTCGGCGCCGGCAGGGAATTGGTCGAGATGGCCACAACGCCACTGAAGTCCACGATGTGCGGATGCTGGGTATTTCGGTGAGCACCGGTTGGTTTGACAAACGTGTAGAGTACACTCTTCAGCAGGGTCTCGATACGCTTCGCGCGCTGCTCAGCGTCCACGTCGTAGTGCAAAGTGATGTCGTTGCGCCCCACGCGGTATAGGTCTACGTTTAGAACCACGGCATACTGTCCGCTGGAGGCCGGTCGGTGGAAGATGTTCTGGCCCAGATTCTGTTCGGAGCCGGAACCCGCGCCGCGCCCTTCGGGAACGTACTTGGCGTGAATGTATGCCTCAGTACGGGTCGTTTCCGGCCGTCCGACCACCCAGCCAAATTCGACGCAGGACTTACGGGCCAGCGACTTCGAACCAGCCCAGCCCGTCAGCAAGATCCCTTCACAATCGTCAACCACACAAGCAT
The DNA here is from genome assembly GCA_030019475.1 of Thermoanaerobacterales bacterium. NCBI lineage: Bacteria > Bacillati > Bacillota > Clostridia > Thermoanaerobacterales > Thermoanaerobacterales bacterium. The sequence goes on from JASEER010000069.1 coordinate 5,230, forward strand.
TCAGGACCCTGCTCAGGTTAAACGAATCGATCTTCCCGTTCTTTTTGGCCTCGGCGTATTCAGGGCTCCGTTCAACCTGTTGGGCCAACTCGAGGTCTCGCGCGATGCGATTGGCGTCAAACTGAGCGCACCCCCCGCAGAGGGGCAATCCCGCCAACCTGGCCTCCTGGAAAAGGTGTTCCGCCTGAATGTGTTTGAACATGTCGCCGGATATCGCGTTGACGGTATGGAGATTGCCGTGTTCATCAATGATTTCCACCATGCGGGTCATCATGGTGTTCCCTTCGGCACCCTCGTTGTTGAGGGCATGCAGGTTCATCGTTACGAGACCCGAGATAGCCAAAGAGTGCAGTTTCATTTCTACAACCTCCTATTTGTTGCCATTCCCGTTCTCATTAGAGGTTCCTGGCTCCGAACCTTCCGCCCTTAGGGTCCTGGCATAGCCGTAAGCCAAAAGTAACATACCCACCAGTTCGGCACCGTTGGGACGTGAATTGATCAGTTGGATCACTTCGTCC
>JASEER010000070.1 GCA_030019475.1 Thermoanaerobacterales bacterium
GACCGCAAGGCGCCGGAATTGCCGCCGGATCCTTTCCTGGCCGCGGTGCGCGAAGCTTATGAGGAGACCGGTATCCGGCTTGCCAGGCGGGATATCCGGTTTTTCGCCCTGGGTATGCAGGCCGACCAGCGCCACCCGCTGCTCCTCGGCGAGGCGCGGATCGACGGGCGCCTTGGAGAATTGCTCCGTCTCGGGAAAGACGCCTGGGAGAACGAGCGGTTTTATTACCTTGACCTGGATAACCTCGCGGTGTGCGCCGCCGTTCTGGTTTACGGCGACTGGCTGCCGGCCAGCGCCGTGGGGGTGTGCCTGACCCTTCTGCGCCAGTATGGTTACAAGCGTGTCGCCGAGGCCCTCGACGGCGCGCGAAAGGACCATTACCGGCGCTGGCTGGCGCGCGGAGAACCGCGCCGGGAGCGGAAGAGACTTTCGGGATAGCGCGTCGGCGGTGCGCGACGTAGGCGACCGCCGGAAGAAGACGGCGTGAGGAGGCATGGGCTTGACGTTCGCGGGATCGGTCCTCGTCACCGGCGGGGCCGGGTATATCGGGAGCCACGTCGTTAAGGAACTGCTGGCGCGGGGGTACCGGACGGTCACCCTTGACGACCTGCGCAAGGGGCACCGGGCGGCGGTGGCCGGCGGCGTCTTCGTGAAGGGCGACTGCGGCGACGCGGAGCTGGTCGGGCGGGTCTGCCGGGAGTACGGCGTGGAGGCCGCGGTGCACCTGGCGGCGGACAGCCTCGTCGGGGAGTCGATGGCCCACCCGGCGAGGTACTGCCGCAACAACCTGGCCAACGGGATCGGGCTTCTGGACGCCCTGCTGGCGTGCGGAGTGCGGCGGTTTATTTTTTCGTCCACGGCGGCGGTGTACGGCGAGCCGGATGCGGTGCCTATCACCGAGGAGCACCCGACCCGGCCGGTGAACGTCTACGGGGCGACGAAGCTGATGTTCGAGCAGGTCCTGGAGTGGTACGGCCGGGCCTACGGGCTGAGGTACGTCTCGCTGCGCTATTTCAACGCGGCGGGGGCCGACGAGAGCGGGGAGATCGGGGAGGACCACCGGCCGGAGACGCACCTGGTGCCCATCGTGCTGCAGGCCGCCCTGGGGAAGAGGGACAAGGTGACCGTCTTCGGCGACGACTACCCCACGCCGGACGGGACCTGCGTCCGGGACTACATCCACGTCACCGACCTGGCGGCGGCGCACGTGCTGGCGCTGGAGGCGCTGGCGGCGGGGCGTCCCTCGGCGGTGTACAACCTGGGCAGCGAGCGGGGGTGCTCGGTGCGGGAAGTGATCGAGACGGCGCGGCGGGTCACCGGGCGGAAGATCCCGGCGGAGGTCGGCCCGCGGCGGGAGGGCGACCCGGCGGTGCTGGTGGCCGGTTCGGCGAAGATCAGGCGGGAGCTGGGCTGGGCGCCGCGCTGCGGGGACCTGGAGACCATCGTCCGGACGGCCTGGGCGTGGCATGCGCGGCACCCGGAGGGGTACGGGGAATAGTTGGGAAGATTGGTGTTACGAGTGTTGGAATATGGGATACAGGAGGTTATTTCTCAGCCACGGCCTGGTGGAGGATCATGCGAATAAACGCGGTGTGTCCAACCCCGAGCTTTTTCGCGAGCGCCTTGATGGCCGCCAAATCGTCCTCGGGAATACGCACGGAAACATGCGCCATTCTGGGCCGCTCAAACTCCACGTCCGCGTCTTCCAAGTCCAATTCCGAGACGTCGGTATGGTCGAAGAAGTCGGCCATCTCTTGCACATTATGGAACCGGGGCAACTTCCTATCCTTGTCTTGAACCATGATAAAGTCTCCTTTCGCCTGGTTTCATGTCGCGGGCGGTGACCGGATAGGCCACGCCGCGGCCTTCATAGATGAAGATCAGCGTCAGGTACCGGCCTGCCGCCGTGCGTCCGAGGAGAAGGTAGAGCTTTTGGTCGGGATCGCGGTTCGCTGCCTTGAGGCGCCTGATGAACCTGTTGGGATCGTCGAAGGCAGCTTCTTCTACTTCGTCAGGGCCGACCTGGTGCCGGGCGATATGATCCATGCGGTCGGTCGTCCACCGGATGCAGCCGATTTTCACTGCTTGCGCCTCCCGTTACCTAGTGTAGCACAATGTAGCACAACTTGCAAGGGGGTGATGTTCCCCGACGGCAACCAGTCCCTTTCAGGAAGCCCTGGCGGATGTTAAGTCCGCGATACGCTTTCATATTGACACCTTTGGTTGGTGAACGAGGCCCTGGACGCTTACCTGGCGAAGGCGGAGGAGAAGAGGGCCAAGGATCTGGAAGAAGTGCTGGCGCTTGCCGGCACTTTGTCCCGGGCCGAGGCGGAAGATGCGGAAAAGGCTATCGGGGAAGCGTGGGCCAAATGGCGGTTGTCGTAGATACGTCGGTAGTCATTGGTTTCCTTCGCGGGGCGGAGCCGGACTATGCACAGCGGGAGCCTTTTGGGAGTTTTGGTCCGGCAACGGTTAATATGAGGAAGTACGGTTGCGTGCCGGGGATGGTATAAGGAAGGTGACTACAGTCCGCGCCTGCTGGAAAGGATGGGGCTACCGCTCTGAAAGCCTGAAGCGGTCCCTGATTGTTTTGGCGAAGGCGCGGAGGTCCCCGAGGTCCTTGCGCAGAATGCTGAGGATAGTCGCCGGGTCGATCTCATCGTAGTGATGGACGATGATGTTACGGAACTGCGCCATTTTCTTATACTTCTCCAGTCTCTCCTGAGGAAGGATACCGGCCTCCGTGAGGACGGCCATAATGTCCTTGTAATCGTTGGGCTCGCGGAGGTTCAGGTCGGCGATGACGTGATTGCCGATATCCAGGCAGGCCTGGACGGCGACATGCAGGGCCCGCTCGATGGCGTCCCGGCGTTCTTCGTTGCCGGTCAGCTCGGACAGGGAGAGGTCACGGTATTTCTCCAGCTTGACGATGGTCCGGGACAGAAGGCTGAGTTTCCGGCGCAGGAGGTCCTCATCAACCACTTCTATAGCCTCCTTAACGTCAAGTTGATGCGGTGGTTGTACAGGGGCAGCATATCCAGATACCGTTCACGGGAGGCGGCCTCCTGCGCCGCGCGGCGGCTGGGGTCTTTGTCGACCACCCGTTGTCCGGTTTTCCTGACCTGGTGTTGCAGGAAGAGCGAGGCGGAGGTGATGTCGACGACCTGGACCGGCCGCCGGACGAGGTCCTGCAAGGCGATCTCCAGTTCCAGGCAGCGTTCCAGACGCGCCGCCCCGTCCCGTTGGTCCGCGGAGAAGAGCACGGCGACGTCGACATCGCTGCCGGCGCGCATCCGTCCGCTCGCGACAGACCCGTAGACGTAGGCCGCCGTCACGTCATCCTGCCGGGCCAGGTATTCTCCCACGAGGCGCATAATTTCATCTTCGGATAGACGCACAGGCCATCACCCCGCAACCATTATAACCCGACTTGCCCTACGGCGGCCAGCCGCCGTCCGGGCGCGCAGGCACCCGGACGGGTACCCGAAACAGTTGGGATGAAATTACTTGTCCGGCAGGTCTGTGCTATACTTTGGAAAACAATCGATACGGGTGCGGAAGGAAGGTGCGGACAGGGGTGAGCGAAATCTGGGCGGCGGCGCTGGACAAGAAAGGGCGGGCGCTGCTGCGGGAAGGGCGGTACGGCGAGGCGGCGGAGGTGTTCCGGGAGGCCTGCCGGCTGGACGACAACCCCGTTCTGGCGAACAACCTGGCCACCGCCTGTTTTTACGGCGGGGAGGCGGAACGGGCTCTGGAAGCTCTGGCGCCGAACATCGAGCCCGGCGCGCCCTTCAACCCTTACGCCCACGGCCTGGCGGCCCAGATCCTGGCGTCTTTGGGACGGGGAGCGGAGGCGCGCGCTGAGCTTCGGGATGCGGTACGGGACTTCGAGGACGGCCTGGCCGCCCTGCGCCGGGAGGGAGCGGTGCCGCGTTCCTGGAAGGAGTACACCGTTACGGTGTTGAGGGCGGCGGGCTCCCTGATGGAGCACCGCCTCGTCTACGATCTGTACCGCCGGTGGCAGGGCCTGCACGTGGAGTGGGAGTGCGCCTACCTGGCGGGCGTCGCGGCCTTCAACCTGAAGAGGTTCGCCCAGGCGGCCAGGCACTGGGCGGCGGCCGGGGAAATGGGCCGGCTGTCCGGGGCCTTTCAGCGGGTGGCGCTGCTGGCGGACCGGGGCCGCGTACCCCATTTCTCCGTGGAGTATGAGCTTCCGACTGTCGACAGGCTGTCCAGTCTGGCCGCCGCGGCCGCGGCTTCCGAGGAAGAGCGCCGCCGGTATGCCGGCCGGGGAATGGTACGCCTGTACCTTTTGGCCGGTATTCTGGATCCCGAGGCGGATGACGGGATGGTCAGGTTCGGCGTGAACACCCTGGTCACCTACGGAGGGGACTGGGGCCGGCGGCTGGCGCGGGATTTACTGGACGCGGGCGATGTATCCCTGGCCGTCAAGATCGCGGCGGCCGGGGCACTGGTGGAAATAGGCGTCTACCAACTGGACGAGGATATTCCCGTCACCGTTGACGGGCGAAAGGAAACGATCAGGGTACAAAAGGTGGCCGTTGCGGAAGAGGGGGACGCGGAGCTGGAGGAGGCGGTAGCCCGCGCCGGCCGGCTGCGCGCGGAAGAGAAGTACGAGGATGCTCTGGCGGTCCTGGAAGACCTGCAGGTGAAAGGCCGGTTATACCCGCCGGCCATGATGATGCAGGCCAACCTGTACCGCCGGCTGGGGCGGACCAAGGAGGGCAGGCGCCTGCTGGAGACGCTGGAGGAGATGTATCCCGCCGATCCGGCCGTCTTGTTCAACCTGGCCGGCATGTGGTATGAACTCCAGGATCCCGCAAAGGCGCGCTCCTACCTGGAGCGCCTGGATGAAAGCCTGGAGGGACGGGAAGTGACGGCGGAGTTCGGAGAAAAGCTGGCCTGGCTGCGGAGGCAGGTGAACGGGTTGGTCCGGCCTGTTGACTACGACACGCTTGTCGAGCTGGCGGCGGAAGAGTTTCGGGAGGCGGTGGAGGCGAAAACCCTGCCCGTGAACACCACGCTGGCCAGGGGATTGAGGAATATGCCCGCCATTTGGCTGGACGGGATGTGCGGCAGGTGGGAGATTGAGCCCGCCCGTACACGGAAGGAGCGGGAGGCACAGATAGCCGCGTACCTGGGGGACGACGGCAACCTGGAAAGGACGGTCGCGGAACTGCACCGGGATGAGGTCGCACTCCTGCGTTTTCTCCTGGACAAGGGGGGCTGGAGCAGAATCAACGGCGTCAGCCGCAAGTTCGGCACTATGGAAGGCGACGGCTATTTCTGGAACGAGACGGCCCCCGTTTCGCCGTTGGGGCGCCTCTGGTCCCAAGCCCTGGTTTTTGTCGGTACGGCGCGGGTCGGGGAACGCAACTGCCGGGTCGCCGTCATTCCCGTGGAGCTGCGGGAAAGGCTGACCGGGCTGCTCGGCCGGACCTCATAAGTTCCTCCTCTTGATCGGCCCGAACGGCTCCGGCAAATCTAAGATTAATAAATACTGGGTGATAATATGATAAAAGGAATAGCTATGTATCCTGAAATTGGAATATGCGGGCTTTCTTGCAGACTCTGTCCTAATTATCATATTGAAGGTACAAGCAGGTGCGGCGGATGTAAAACTGAATCCAGGATATGTGTCGGTTGTCCTTTTATCACCTGCGCTTTAAAGAAAAAAGGAGTTGAATTCTGCTGGGATTGTGAAGAAAATAAGACCTGTGA
>JASEER010000071.1 GCA_030019475.1 Thermoanaerobacterales bacterium
GACAAAAAACCCAATTTTAAGTAGAAATTTCCAGAATTGTCCTATCTGGAAATTTCTACTTAAAATTGGGTTTTTTGTCAAAATCAAAGTATGACCGATATCAGATTCTCTCCGTAGTTTTGTGCTGGCGGCGATTTTGCCCGTGTCAGCGCGGGTTTAAAATGACCCAGTAGCACCGGAAAAGAATTGACCCACCCCCGGCGAAAGATACCTTCGACTGCAAAAGACGGAGGTGTCCGAACAAGATGCTAACAGGTAACGGTCGAGACTTCATTGATGACCAGGCCGAATTACTAGGAATGATGAAGATCCAATGGCAATAAGGATGGTAATTTGATACAATGATCTTAGGCTGCTCCGTGCGCGACGGTGGGAGTTTGTTGGGGATCGGCTACCGGAGGGACCGTTCCGGCGTCGGCCCGGGTGGGACAGGTTCTCTTCGTTGAGGGAGTTTGAGAGATAAAGTACCGGCGCAGCACCGGCGTCGTAAGATTGGGAAGGAAGGCACCCTTGGGTGCCTTCTCCGTGTGAACTCGGCTTACAGGCCTGCTCGCCGACCCGCTGATCGTAACGGTTAGCGGGTTTTTGTTTTGTGGTCTTAAAAGAGCCGGGAGACCTGGGCCACCGCGGCGCACGCGATGCACGCCACGCTCAGGGGGATGACTGCCGCGACAGCGGTCCACTTGAGGCTGCCGGACTCCTTCCACATCGTCCAGAGGGTCGTGCTGCAGGGGTAATGCAGGAGGGAGAACAGCATGGTGCAGACCACGGTGACCCAGGTCCATCCGTGTTCCACCACGAAGAGCCGGTGCAGTGCTTCCAGGCTGTCGAGTTCGACCATACTCCCCGTCGCCAGGTAGCTCATAATCAGGATCGGGAGTACGATTTCGTTGGCCGGAAGCGCCAGGATGAAGGCCATCAGGATGAAACCGTCGAGCCCCAGGAGGCCGGCGAACGGGTCCAGCCGGCCGGCGCAATGAGCGAGGATGCTCAGTCCGCCGACGTGGATGTTGGCCAGAAGCCACGTAACGGCTCCCGCCGGGGCGGCGACAGAAACGGCCCGGCCGAGGACGAACAGTGTACGGTCGAAGATGGACCTGACGATGATCCTTCCTGCCTGGGGCCTGCGGTATGGGGGCAGTTCCAGGGCGAAGCCGGACGGAATGCCCTTGAGCAGTGTCTTTGAAAGACCCCAGGAGGCGGCCAGAGTGATACCGATGCCCAGCAGGATCAGGCCCAAGACGATCAAAGTGGCGCCGAAGGACGTGGCTGTGCCCATAACCAGCAGGCCCGCCAGTGCGATCAAGGTGGGGAAGCGCCCGTTACAAGGGACGAAGCTATTGGTCAGCATGGCGATCAGGCGTTCCCGCGGCGACTCGATAATGCGGCAGGAAACCACCCCTGCGGCGTTGCAGCCGAAGCCCATGCACATTGTCAGACACTGCTTGCCGTGGGCGCCTGCCTTCTTAAACAGCCGGTCGAGGTTAAAGGCCGCCCGGGGCAGGTAGCCCATATCCTCCAAAAGGGTAAAACAGGGGAAAAAGATGGCCATCGGCGGCAGCATCACCGATACCACCCACGCCACGGACCGGTAGACTCCTTCCACGAAGAACCCGTTTACCCAGGCCGGGGCGTGCAGCCAGTTGCACAGGGCGGTCAGTTTTTCCTGGCCCCAGAACAGCGCGGTGGCCAGGACCTCCGACGGGTAGTTCGCGCCCGCCACGGTGATCCAAAAGACGACGGCCAACAACAGCAGCATGGCGGGGAAACCAAAAGCCCTTGAGGTCAGAACGTCGTCAAGCTTCTTGTCCCAGTCGATCCGCGGCTTTGCCTTCCGCTTCACTACCAGGCCGGCGATCTGTTCGGCCCGGCCGTAAATACTGCTGACGATTGTGTCGTTAAGGTTTGACGCCCCGGCAGGGCGAACCCTGTCCACCTCCTTGAGCAGTTCCCCAAGGTGGGAGAGGGAAGGGGAGTTCATGCCAGGATTTCACCTCGACTCTGGTTTATCGGCACCTTTACGGACGGCTGACCGGCCGCCCATTGCTCAAGGAGCGCAATCACGCTCCGGTCCCTGTCCAGTAAGCGCAGTGCGAGCCAGCGGCTGCTGCACCGGTCACCAACGAGGTCTCTTATCCTGGGCTCCAGCTTCAGCAGGGCCTCTTCGATTTGGTGGTCGTAGCGGGGTATTTGGGGGGCGGTATTAATGCGCCCCGTGGCGACGTCTCTGACGGTATCGACGAGCCTGTCGAGGCCGTGCCCGTTCCGGGCGGCCGTGCACACGACCGGCACTCCCAGCTCGGCCGACAGGGCCCGGTCATCGATCTCGATGTGCTTTCTCCTGGCTTCATCAATAAGGTTGACGCAGACCACGACGCGGGGCGTGATTTCCAACACCTGCAGTACCAGGTTGAGGTTTCGCTCTAAACAGGTGGCGTCGACCACAACCACGGTGGCGTCCGGCTTGCCGAAGCAAATGAAGTCCCTTGCCACCTGTTCCTCCACGGAGTTGGCGAGCAGTGAATAGGTGCCCGGCAGGTCGATGAGTCCGAAGACCAGACCCTGGGTGATAAACCGGCCCTCGGCCCGAGTGACGGTTTTCCCCGGCCAGTTTCCGGTGTGCTGGCTGAGCCCGGTTAAGGCGTTGAATACCGTGCTCTTGCCCGTATTGGGGTTGCCGGCCAGGGCCACAGTGTAGTCCGCTTTGGCCCGGCGTTCTTTACCGAGTTCTGCCGAACCCATATAGCTATCTCTCCTTCAGCCGGACCGCTATCAGGGAGCTTTCTTCCCTCCTGAAAGCGATGACGGCGCCGCGGATGTCAAAAGCCGTAGGGTCGCCGGCCGGGCTTTTTCTTAGAGCCTTAACCTTTGTCCCGGGAACCAGGCCCAGATCCATCAGCCTCCGTCTCGTCATTTCCTCGGCCTGTACGGACTCCACGATCCCTGTCTTTCCGATCGGCAGGTCGTACAGGCTTATCACCGCCCCCGGCTGTGACGAAGCTTCGTCTTTCCGCACCGACACCCACCTCCGCCGTCTCAAATCCACGCCACTAAGTTAGCCGCCGCTAACACTGCCGACATTACATTTTACGGGCGGCGGTTTGTTTGTGTTACTGGCGGCAAGGATGGGAACGAGGGGCGTCAACTGGACCGGTATCAGGACAAAAAAACGGACCACCCTGTCAGAGGTGGTCCGTACATACTTGAAGCCTTACGGCTTTTCCCCCGCCCGGTTGGGTTTGCCTTTGCCGGCCTGGCCCTTGAACTGGGTAAGCGAGACCACTGCTACATTGGAAGCCCCGGCGCCGCTCGCCACCCTGAGGAGGACGTGCTTCTTGCCTTTGGGCTTGTGCACGGCTTGCAGGGCCTTCGTGAGGTCGTCAACGTCCACGGAACAGTTGAACCTGCCCTCGACTTTCCCGATCTCGACCATCTTTCCGGCGTTGTAACCGGCGTAGACCTTGAACTGCGGGATGGCGGCCCCGGCGGAGTACCGCCAGAACAGGTTGATCTCCTCGGCCATGCCGTCCTCACCGTACTCGACGGCGGCGCGGAGCTGCTTGGGCTTCAGGACTGCCTTGCCGGGTACGGCAGGGCCACCGCCGTCCTCGTCGGGTGGCGTTGCGGCCGCCTGTTCTTTGACGGTGAACCTGGTGTCGATGTCGGGGTCATCGCCGTTGACGTCTATGGACCCGGTTTCATCGTCCACCTTGTAAGTGCAGGCCGCCAGTTTCCAGGTGCCGATGTTTTCTTCGCCGACCGTCTTTCTGCCTGTCCAGATCCCGTCGTCATAGGTAAGCTCGGCCCGCAATTCGGTGGTTGAGCCTTCCTTACGGAAGGTCAGGTACACGGTGGCGTCGGCGTCCAGGTCATTGACCGCGGCGTCAAAATAAACGTCTTTGCTGTCGTCATTATCAACTATCACTGTTTCGGGATGGATATCCAGTTCCAGGACGTTGGGGTTGTCGCTTTCCCTCACAATGAACCGGGTTTCGATCGTAGCACGGTCCGTGTCCAGGTCGATGATGCCGAAGTCGTCAGCCGCCTTGTAGGAGCAATAGACCAGGTTCCAGGTGCCGACGTCGCCCCCGTCGACGGTTCGCCTGCCCTCCCACAGGCCGTCGTGGTACCTCAGTTCCACCTGCATCGCGCTGGTGGAACCGGCCTTCTGGAAGGTCAGATACACTTTGGCTGTGGTCTCCAGGCCCCCGGCGGTCATCTCAAAGGAAACCTCATCGCTGTCGTCCCCGTTGATCCATACCGTATCGGGGCGCACCAGCAGTTTGGATACCTCCGGGCCGCCGCTCTGCCCGAGGGCCGGGACGGCCAGGAGCAGGACGGTGACAACCGCCAGCATTAACCGATAAACAGCCCTACCCAATTCCTATCGCCTCCCCTAACAAGTTTTTCCTTTAATCCTTCGCGCCTCGCCGGTCTGCTTCGGGGGGTCTATTACCAGACGTTATCTTTAAAGCTCCGGTACTTTACGGCACCGGTTTATACCGATGAGAATGGATAGCTTTTCGGTTTTACGGGAGATTAAGGGAAAAACGAGAGGTCGTGCTCGTCAATGCGCAGGACATCTTCTATTACTTTGAGCCTGATCTTCATGTTGTTTTGTGTGGCCGTGCCGGCGGCGGCAGAACCCGGCGAGTTCTCCTGCGTAAGGAGCCCTGACGGCAGTGTGACCATCCGCTGGAACGGCGGCGAGGAGGGGAAGAGGCTGTCGATCACCAGGTTGGATATCCTGGGGCATCGCCTTGGACCGCCCGTGACAGTGGAACAGACGAAAGGTGAGTTCCGTGACCTTGACGCTCCGGCCGAGGCCTTCTGCTACGAGGTGGCGTGGGGCCCCCTCGGCCGGTCGGCGCTGTTCCTCGCGGTGCCCGCCCCGGAGAAAGGCATTGAAGCGTCGCGGGCGCAAGAGCGCGGCCCGCGGGTGAGATCAGGCGTCCCATGCCGGGAACAGGCTTGTCCCGGCAGCGCTCCGGACCTTCCGCCGGGTTGAACCCCGAGAAGAGAGGCGATGGAATACAGCCATACCCAATCGTATGGCTGTTTCTTTTTTCGGGAACCCTTTGCCCGGTTCCCGCATCCTCCTTGGTGAGGAGCAAAGAACGACGGGGTTCCGTTTTGTGCGGGTCTTCTATTATCGGTATAGCGATATTTTTAATACCGGCGGGGAGGGAAATTGCAGCATTCCGTCGAACAACGAATGCTTATATCCTCCAGCTATGGGGCGTTGATTAATGGCGATAAGTCTGGTAGAACTTCTGGTCCAGGGTATCCCGGAACTGATTGGAGCCACCGCTTTATGCTTTGCCCTGGCGGGCGCGGGCTTGCGTTGGCGGTGGATTATCCCTGTTGGGATTGCGCAGGGGGTTACGATATATCTTGTTCGGCTTCTGCCGGTTGCATTTGGCTTGCATGGTGTTATCATGTGCCTACTGTTCGTGGTATACCTCCGCCTTCTGGTAGGCACGCCTGTCTTACGTGGGTTCTGTTCCGCTTTTCTCACGATGGCGATCCT
>JASEER010000072.1 GCA_030019475.1 Thermoanaerobacterales bacterium
TGCAACTTGAAGTATGGCGGGTCTGCCCGCGGTGCGGGAAGTACTTTCAGTCCCCATTTGCCGGGTCCAACCGGTGCAACAATGCTCGGTGTACTTCTCTGCTGTCTTTACCATCTTTCAGTCCCCGTTTGCCGGGTCCAAGCAATGCAACTTGAAGTATGGCGGGTCTGCCCGCGGTGCGGGAAGTACTTTCAGTCCCCGTTTGCCGGGTCCAACCGGTGCAACGCGCTGTTCCCCGCCATCTTGCCCAGCCGATACGTATCTTTCAGTCCCCGTTTGCCGGGTCCAACCGGTGCAACCCGCGCCGAGAAGGGAGGTGTGGAGAACGTCCCCGCTTTCAGTCCCCGTTTGCCGGGTCCAACCGGTGCAACCACCCTGATCGGAAAAGTCCAAAACGAAAACTCCGGCCTTTCAGTCCCCGTTTGCCGGGTCCAACCGGTGCAACGGGTGGACTTCCCGGCCTTGCGGGGCACTTCAATGTCTTTCAGTCCCCGTTTGCCGGGTCCAACCGGTGCAACCCTGGACCAACGTTGCCACCGTCCGGGCGGCGATCGCTTTCAGTCCCCGTTTGCCGGGTCCAACCGGTGCAACAGCGGACGAGGATTCGCCAGGACGCAGTGATTGAGCAACTTTCAGTCCCCGTTTGCCGGGTCCAACCGGTGCAACCCTGGACCAACGTTGCCACCGTCCGGGCGGCGATCGCTTTCAGTCCCCGTTTGCCGGGTCCAACCGGTGCAACTCAGAACAACCTTGCCGCCGGGGTTCACGTATATCCTTTCAGTCCCCGTTTGCCAGGTCCAACCGGTGCAACTTTGACGGGAAATAATGCCATGACTTACCCATTCGTTCTTTCAGTCCCCGTTTGCCGGGTCCAACCGGTGCAACCGCGGCGGCGAACTCGTTAAGCCAGGCAACCGTTTCCTCTTTCAGTCCCCGTTTGCCGGGTCCAACCGGTGCAACTTGGTGGAGCGATGAGGTTACGCCGAAACAGTTTACTTTCAGTCCCCGTTTGCCGGGTCCAACCGGTGCAACGGCAATCCCGGCTGGTACAAATAATATCGGCAAAGCTTTCAGTCCCCGTTTGCCGGGTCCAACCGGTGCAACGGAAAAGGAAATCTTTTGCCTTAACCTGGAATCGGGGACTTTCAGTCCCCGTTTGCCGGGTCCAACCGGTGCAACACGAGGTTGACCTGATCGACCAGGAGAACCTGGAACTTTCAGTCCCCGTTTGCCGGGTCCAACCGGTGCAACCCCGCCGTCGGTCGCCGCCCTCATCCGGGACGTCTCTTTCAGTCCCCGTTTGCCGGGTCCAACCGGTGCAACTTACGCAGCTGCTTCTGTCGCAGGTCGCGATAGCCGATACTTTCAGTCCCCGTTTGCCGGGTCCAACCGGTGCAACAAGCCGAATCAACGGCGTCCCCAGGACCTGCGCCGGCCTTTCAGTCCCCGTTTGCCGGGTCCAACCGGTGCAACATTATCGCGGGGAGGTGGCGCGAGTCTTAGGTCGACTTTCAGTCCCCGTTTGCCGGGTCCAACCGGTGCAACCGTAGCACTTCGCCAGCCGGGCCAGGGCGTTCTCGGCTTTCAGTCCCCGTTTGCCGGGTCCAACCGGTGCAACGTCGCGGAGATCCGGTCTGCCGCGTTGGAATTGACCGCCTTTCAGTCCCCGTTTGCCGGGTCCAACCGGTGCAACCTCGCAACGATGAGGCCACCATAAAGTTTCTTCAGACTTTCAGTCCCCGTTTGCCGGGTCCAACCGGTGCAACGTAACCAGTTTGGCGAAGTCCAGCAGATCCGGTGCGGCTTTCAGTCCCCGTTTGCCGGGTCCAACCGGTGCAACAACTTCCAGCCTAGAGCCTCAGCAAAATCCTTCTCCCTTTCAGTCCCCGTTTGCCGGGTCCAACCGGTGCAACCCAGACAGTCGGCGATCGTCAAGGGGTGTGGGACCCTTTCAGTCCCCGTTTGCCGGGTCCAACCGGTGCAACCCTACTTGACGCGCCTCAGCCGTCTCTCCGTCTTCGGCCTTTCAGTCCCCGTTTGCCGGGTCCAACCGGTGCAACTGGATAAACTGCGCGCCTTCGTGGCGCGGTTCAGGACTTTCAGTCCCCGTTTGCCGGGTCCAACCGGTGCAACATTATCGATTACGCGGCCCGGACGGCCGCAAAAAGGCTTTCAGTCCCCGTTTGCCGGGTCCAACCGGTGCAACCTTCACTTCCCTTCCCTTCACTTCCCTTCCCTTCATGCTTTCAGTCCCCGTTTGCCGGGTCCAACCGGTGCAACCGCGAAGGCGAGGTCAAAAAGGCCAAGTCGGAAGTTCTTTCAGTCCCCGTTTGCCGGGTCCAACCGGTGCAACGGTGGACGTGATGGGACTCACGGAACTCATGCGCCAGCTTTCAGTCCCCGTTTGCCGGGTCCAACCGGTGCAACTGCCTAGCGTGGTAGTGGTCTGCGGCCCGCCTGGATCCTTTCAGTCCCCGTTTGCCGGGTCCAACCGGTGCAACGAGCCGTTAATCCCCGCCCCTCCCGCCCCCTCACGCTTTCAGTCCCCGTTTGCCGGGTCCAACCGGTGCAACCCCCTGCGGCTGGCACCACCCTGAGCTTCACTTACACTTTCAGTCCCCGTTTGCCGGGTCCAACCGGTGCAACGGCCCGGGTTGTTTCGTGCGGGCCGCTCTCCGCGGCCTTTCAGTCCCCGTTTGCCGGGTCCAACCGGTGCAACGCGCCATGATGCGCGCTGCTGTGGATGCGTGCTACGGCTTTCAGTCCCCGTTTGCCGGGTCCAACCGGTGCAACCTGGTTGGTATAACCGTTTCCGTAACCGTTCCACTAACTTTCAGTCCCCGTTTGCCGGGTCCAACCGGTGCAACCGGGTTTGCGCGGAGTGCGTAGTATAACTACGGGTGCTTTCAGTCCCCGTTTGCCGGGTCCAACCGGTGCAACTCATTAAATCCGACATAGCCAGAAAATTTTTAGAACTTTCAGTCCCCGTTTGCCGGGTCCAACCGGTGCAACCCGGGATCGCGAAGTAGCCGCACAGTTTTCGGATGACTTTCAGTCCCCGTTTGCCGGGTCCAACCGGTGCAACCCAACTGACCGTGGCCGATGCGTTGAGGCAGGCTCTCTTTCAGTCCCCGTTTGCCGGGTCCAACCGGTGCAACCCCGGCACCGTGGAGCACCTAAAACGATGGCAGCGCCTTTCAGTCCCCGTTTGCCGGGTCCAACCGGTGCAACAGCAGTTCAACCGGGCGAAGCAGATCGCGGACTGGGCCTTTCAGTCCCCGTTTGCCGGGTCCAACCGGTGCAACTGATATTCCATACCGCGTCAACCCGCATGTTTTGCACTTTCAGTCCCCGTTTGCCGGGTCCAACCGGTGCAACTGGTTATTACTATGTAAGCTGGTCAGGACAAGCCCAACTTTCAGTCCCCGTTTGCCGGGTCCAACCGGTGCAACGGCCCGCACCGCGTTCTCCCGGCCCACGGCCTTCAGCTTCCTTTCAGTCCCCGTTTGCCGGGTCCAACCGGTGCAACCTTATGCTACGATGATAGTTCTCAATCCTGAGATACTTCTTTCAGTCCCCGTTTGCCGGGTCCAACCGGTGCAACTCAGCGCCCGCCTGGTGATTGCCTCGACATGCTGTCCTTTCAGTCCCCGTTTGCCGGGTCCAACCGGTGCAACCTATTACACTCAATTAAACGGAGCTTCGCCTTTTTCCTTTCAGTCCCCGTTTGCCGGGTCCAACCGGTGCAACATAAGCGGCCCGGCGCCGCCGTTGGCCAGTGACCCCCTTTCAGTCCCCGTTTGCCGGGTCCAACCGGTGCAACTACCAGGCGGCGGCCCGGGTGGCGGCCCAAGCAGCATCCTCTTTCAGTCCCCGTTTGCCGGGTCCAACCGGTGCAACTAAACCGCCGGCTTGCCGTTCTCTTTCTTCCCGACCCTTTCAGTCCCCGTTTGCCGGGTCCAACCGGTGCAACTGTTGAGCCGGGCGGAAGAGCCGTTCACCTACAATCCCGCTTTCAGTCCCCGTTTGCCGGGTCCAACCGGTGCAACTTCTGCCGGGATTCCGGCTCCGGCGGGCCGGATTCTCTTTCAGTCCCCGTTTGCCGGGTCCAACCGGTGCAACCCGCCCGCTCGCGAAGCTCGAAGTACTTGGCGGCGTCGCTTTCAGTCCCCGTTTGCCGGGTCCAACCGGTGCAACTCGGGTACATCATCTTCCGCGATCGCCGACGTTTTACCTTTCAGTCCCCGTTTGCCGGGTCCAACCGGTGCAACAGGAGATAGCGGCCGTGCTGACGGACGTCGAGGACCCCTTTCAGTCCCCGTTTGCCGGGTCCAACCGGTGCAACCTGCCGTCTGAACAGGTCATCCCGGCGGGCCTTCACTTTCAGTCCCCGTTTGCCGGGTCCAACCGGTGCAACTTTCCCCCGCGGGCCGCCGCAGCGCCTGCGATGGCTCTTTCAGTCCCCGTTTGCCGGGTCCAACCGGTGCAACTCAGTTAGATCGAGATACCAGAATTCATATTTTCCTTTCAGTCCCCGTTTGCCGGGTCCAACCGGTGCAACCTTCCGGCAGGGAGGGGGATGTAAAATGTCGAAAAGCTTTCAGTCCCCGTTTGCCGGGTCCAACCGGTGCAACCCCTGCTGCAGGCGTTCGTAGACGGCCTGAAGAGCACTTTCAGTCCCCGTTTGCCGGGTCCAACCGGTGCAACTCCCGTCACGGTTTTGCTGGCATGGTGGTACTTATACTTTCAGTCCCCGTTTGCCGGGTCCAACCGGTGCAACTACGGCGGCCAGGCCGCGGAAGGAGGGGTGCGCTGACTTTCAGTCCCCGTTTGCCGGGTCCAACCGGTGCAACAGCATCTGCGCGAGACATATCGTGACGACAACAGGGCTTTCAGTCCCCGTTTGCCGGGTCCAACCGGTGCAACGCCACTTGCTCTTCGTCCGCTTGTGAAGCCCGTCTCTTTCAGTCCCCGTTTGCCGGGTCCAACCGGTGCAACTCTACGCCGAATACGGCAAGTGGCCGGCGCGGGGCCTTTCAGTCCCCGTTTGCCGGGTCCAACCGGTGCAACGGGTTCGTCGCGGCGCGTTCGGAAAGCGTGCGGCGCTCTTTCAGTCCCCGTTTGCCGGGTCCAACCGGTGCAACGTTCCAACGCCTTCAACCTAATCTCGCGACTGCGACTTTCAGTCCCCGTTTGCCGGGTCCAACCGGTGCAACACACCTGGCTGGCGAACGCCTTCTCCAGGGACAGTTCTTTCAGTCCCCGTTTGCCGGGTCCAACCGGTGCAACTACAGTTGTACTGCGTGCCGTTGTTGAAGCCGTTGACTTTCAGTCCCCGTTTGCCGGGTCCAACCGGTGCAACCGTGATATGGTACCACGCCGCCAGACGTGCAAGATCTTTCAGTCCCCGTTTGCCGGGTCCAACCGGTGCAACATGATCGGGACGTTGGTCTGTCTGA
>JASEER010000073.1 GCA_030019475.1 Thermoanaerobacterales bacterium
CGACGACCCGCGAGCAGTTCGACATGGTCGTCCTGTCGGTCGGCCTGCGGCCTTCCAAGAAGGCGGCGGCCCTGGCCGAGAAGCTCGGCATCAGCCTGAACGGCTACGGCTTCGCCCAGACGTCCAGCGCCGCCCCGGTGGAGACCTCGCGGCCGGGCGTCTTCGTCTGCGGCGCCTTCCAGAGCCCGATGGACATCCCGATGACCGTCATGCAGGCCAGCGCGGCGGCGTCCTGCGCCGGCTCTCTCCTGTCGGAGGCCCGCGGTTCCCTCACGAAGGCCGAGCCCCTGCCGCCCGAGGTCGACGTTTCCGGACAGGAGCCGCGGATCGGCGTCTTCGTCTGCCATTGCGGCATCAACATCGGCGGCTACGTCGACGTGCCGGCGGTGCGCGACTACATTGCCACCCTGCCGAACGTGGTCTATTGCACCAATAACCTGTACACCTGTTCGTCCGACACCCAGCAGGCGATCAAGGACGCCATCAAGGAACACAAGCTGAACCGCGTGGTCGTCGCCTCCTGCACCCCGCGGACGCACGAGCCCTTGTTCCGGAGCACCTGCGCGGAGGCCGGCCTGAACCCCTACCTCTTTGAGATGGCGAACATCCGCGAGCACTGCTCCTGGGTCCACATGACGGATAAGGAAGCGGCCACCGAGAAGGCCAAGGCGCTGGTACGGCGCGCCGTGGCCAAGGCCCGCCTCCTGGAGCCGCTCTCAACCGTCAGCCTGGACATCAACCGGGCGGCATTGGTCGTCGGCGGCGGCATCGCCGGCATGAATGCGGCCGCGGACCTGGCTTCCCAGGGCTTCCAGGTGTACCTGGTCGAGAAGGAAGCCGAACTCGGCGGCATGGCCCGTAAGATCCACTACACCCTGGAGGGCCTGGACGTGCAGGCCTACGTCAACGGCCTGATCACCGGCATCACCAACAACCCGCGGATCAAGGTCTACACCGGCGCTGAGATCGTGGACGCCAGCGGTTACGTCGGCAACTTCCAGACCACGATCAAGGTCGGCGGCAAGGAAGAGACCCTGTCCCACGGCGCGGTCGTGATTGCGATCGGCGGCCGGGAGTACAAGACGGACGAGTACCTGTGCGGCAAGGACGGCCGCGTCCTGACCGGGCTGGAACTCGAAGCCGAGTTGGCCAAGGCCTCCGATAAGGTCAAGAACGCCAAGAACATCGTCATGATCAACTGCGTCGGCTCCCGGGAAGAGGGCCGGATGTACTGCAGCCGCATCTGCTGCAGCGAGGCCGTCAAGAACGCCCTGAAGGTCAAGGAGCTTAACCCGGACGCCAACGTTTATGTCCTCTACCGCGACATGCGGACCTACGGCTTCAAGGAAGACTTCTACCGTGAAGCCCGGGGCAAGGGCGTTATGTTCATCCGCTACGACGTCGACCGCAAGCCGCTGGTCGCCACGGACGGCGGGGCCCTGACAGTCACGGTCTTTGACCCGATCCTGCAGGAGAACGTGACCATCGCCGCCGACCTCCTGGCGCTCGGCGTGGCTACGGTGGCGCCGGATGACAATAAGAAGATCGGCCAGTTCTACAAGGTCTCCCTGAACGACGAGGGCTTCTTCCTTGAGGCGCACATGAAGCTCCGCCCGGTGGACTTCGCCACCGACGGCGTCTTCCTCTGCGGTCTCGCCCACGGTCCGAAGTTCATTGAGGAGAGCATCGCCCAGGGCCGGGCGGCGGCCTCCCGCGCCGCGACCGTCCTCACGAAGGACGCCCTGACCGGCGGCGGCGCGGTCTCCGTCGTCGACGAGGAGAAGTGCGCGGGCTGCCGGATCTGCATGACCGTGTGCCCGTACGGCGCCATCTCCTTCCTCGAGGACAAGGGTGTCGCCAACATCAACGATGTCCTCTGCAAGGGCTGCGGCACCTGCGCGGCGGCCTGCCCGTCCAAGGCCATTTCGGCCAAGGGCTTCAAGGACGAGCAGATCCTGGCCGAGGTCGAGGCGTTCCTGGCGTAAGGCGATCTTGTCCCGCCCGGGCCGCGTCGGGCGGCCCGGGGTGGTTCCGAAATTAAGGTTGGTGGAGGGATAACATGGAAGCCCTAGCTCTGAATAACGTGGCCAACCCCAAGTTCAGGGACGAGGTGGCAGCGAAGTTCACGCCGCAAGGGGTTAAGATGGACTTCAACTACTGCCTGACCTGCGGCACCTGCGTGGCGGGTTGTGTCTTCAACGAAGTGCACGATAACTCCGACCCGCGCAAGTTCCTGCGCAAGATCCTGCTCGGCCTGAAGGACGAGGTCCTGAAGGACCCGTTCGTGTGGGTCTGCACGAACTGCGCCCGCTGCACCATGGAGTGTCCGATGGGCATCAACATGGCCCTGGTCGTCCGCACCATCCGCGGCAACTTCGGCCTGGAGGCCCCCGGGACGTTGCAGCAGGTCTGCAACACCCACCTGGAGACCGGGAACCAGATGGGCGTGTCGGTCGAGGACTACCTGGACACCATCGACTGGATGCAGGAGGAACTCCAGGAGGAACTCGGCGACCCGAACTTCAAGATCCCGATGGACGTGCAGGGCGCGGAGATCCTCTTCATCCCGCACCCGCGCGAAATCAAGTACTACCCCGAGGACATCAAGACCTGGACCAAGATCTTCACGGCGGCCGGCGCCAGCTGGACGCTCTCGTCCAAGGCCTTCGACGTCACCAACTTCGGCCTCTTCAACGGACGGGACGACGAGGCCGCGAAGATCTTCCAGATCACGGTGGACGCCTTCAACGAACTGGGCTGCCGGCGCATCGTCTGCACCGAGTGCGGCCACGGGTACTGGGCCTTTAAGTTCGGGGCCAAGAACTGGATCCCGTTCGACAAGCCCATCCTGCATATGGTCGAGTACCTGGCCGAACTCCTCCGCGAGGGCAAGATCCAGGTCGATAAGTCGAAGAACCCCGAGGTCGTCACCCTGCACGACCCGTGCAACACGGTGCGCAAGGGCGGCGTGGTCGACCAGCCGCGTTACGTCCTGAACCTGGTCTGCGAGAACTTCATCGAGATGTGGCCCAACCGCGAGTACAACATCTGCTGCGGCGGCGGCGGCGGCGCCCTGGCGATGGGCAACGACATCAAGCCCTACCGCATGGCCAAGGGCAAGCTGAAGGCCGACCAGATCCGGGCCACCGGCGCCGAGATCTGCTGCGCTCCCTGCCACAACTGCTTCGACCAGTTGAACGACATCAGCAAGGAATACGACCTGGGCCTGAAGGTCAAGCACATCTACCAGCTGGTTGAAAAGGCGATGGTCTGGGAGTACAAGCCGAAAGAATAAGCTGCCGGGACTTCGAAGAGGAACCGTGGGGGTCCGGTAAGGACCTCCACGGTTCCCTGCTTTCTTGATGGAACTTGGTGGATTATTCCACAACCCTGTAGCCGGCCGATTTAAGGGATGGTCGTGTATATATGAAAATCATCTCTACTGGTTCATCGAATGGATTGTAAAACCAATGGACCGCTCCGCGTGGAATGAACATGGTGTCTCCTTTGCCCATCTCCATCTCAGTGTCCCCAACCCCACTCATTCCTCTGCCGGAAAGGATGTATATCACTTCTTCGGCGTTCTCATGAATATGCTTCTTATGTACAGATGTTTTGGCCTCAAACCGGCAGTGTGCAAAAGTTATGTCTTCTGCACCTACGGTATCCCGGTCTATCAGGACAACCCTTGTCGCATTGTCTAAATCCTTAATTGGCTCATTTCTACCATCCTTAAGAGTCACGAGACACTTAAAATCTGTACCCATTTTCCCCCTCTCCTTTCTTCCTGCCCCTAAAGAAGTAATTCTAGAACATTATGCTGGTGTTTAACCAGGCTGTCAATATAAGCAGGTGAATGAACAAAGAAAGGAAATGCTTGTTGACCGGACGCCGTGCGACCCTGGCCTACCTGCTGCTTATCGCCGCGCCCGCCATTTGGGGCGGGGCCTTCGTAGCCGCCAAATACCTGGTCCTCGAACTGCACCCCACGGCGGCGGATTCGGCCGGGTGATGGCGGGGGTTGTAAGGCCTGCGCGTCATGGGTTATAAGGGAATAATCAGGGCTGGCCACGGCGCTGGTCGCCCGGCTGGACTTCACTCTCACGGTAAACCCCGCACCGGTGGCGCCGGCCATCACCGCCCAGCCGTCGGATCAGACGGTAACGGCAGGAGATACGGCCACCTTCACGGTAGAGGCGACAGGCACAGAACCTCTGGTCTACCAGTGGAAGAACGGCATCGACATGGGGCGGATTTCGGGGACACCATACTTAATAATTGTTGAGGTGCTTTGGATGGTGGGAGACTTGTAGTAGAATAGAGCAAAAGATGGGGGTTTGGATGTACGAGCATGAACATTGAGAGACTTAAAGCGGAAGCTCTTCGGTTGAGTCCGGAGGCACGCGTTTATTTGGCTCGGGAGTTGCTGGCCAGCTTGGATACGATGAACGAGGCTGAAATTGAAAAGTTGTGGATAGATGAGGCCATCCGTCGAGATGAGGAATTGGATAGCGGGACAGCGCGCGCGTATCCGGCGGATGAGGTGCTCGCCCGCGCGCGTGCTCGCCGAAAATGAGCCGACTGTTTTCTATCCATGAAACTGCGGAAGTTGAAATCAACGAGGTCGCAGATTTCTATGACCTCGGAAGTCCAGGACTCGGGAGTCTGTGGCGCCGTGGTGGACTACGACGCTGTTACCAAGCAGATTACCATCACCCGTTGATGCGGCGGCAAGGCCGGGCCGCTCCTTTGCAGGGGAGCGCCCGGCAGATCACGATCAGCCGTCCCCTTCCGGCGGATGAAAGTTGATGATGCGGCCCCGGGGGCAACCATCCCCGCTCCCGGGGCTCCGTCCTTTTTCTCTGTTCTGTCCAACGCTCACCCCGCCTGGGAGAACGGGCGGGCCATTTCAATGCCCATCATTGATCCTCCTTTCTACGCGTCAGTGTCCGGAGCGGTGTCCGCCTGTTAACGGTGGCGCTTTTTGCCGCTTCCTCAACGCTCTCAGGACTGAGGTGGAGTTCGAAAGGCGCCAGTTCATGATAGTTCTTCGCGGGGAGCCGAAGGAATAAGCTGACAGGGCCTCGAAAGGAACCGCGAGGGTCTCGCAAGACCCGCACGG
>JASEER010000074.1 GCA_030019475.1 Thermoanaerobacterales bacterium
CCGAAAACATTCCTCGCCCCCCCAACGGTTACGCCGTAGCCTGCACGGCCATCTCCGCCTCGCGGAGTTCCTTCTGCTCCGCTTCAACCAGGACCTTCTCCGTGTCCAGCATAATGATCAACCGTTCGCCCCAGAGGGCGATACCGCGCAGGTAGGCGGAATCGATGCCGTTGATCACCGGCGGCGGGGGTTCGATGCTCTCCGCCGGGAGACGCAGGACTTCCAGGACCGCGTCGACGACCATGCCCACCGTCATGCCGTTCATCTCCACGATGATGATGCGGCTGGCGCGGGTCTGCTCGTTCTGCGGCATCCCGAAGCGCCGGCGCAGGTCGATCACCGGGATGATCCGCCCGCGCAGGTTGATGACCCCTTCGACGAACTGCGGCGCCCGCGGCACCCGGGTGATGGCCTCCATGCGGATGATCTCGTAGACGCGTGCGATATCCACCCCATAGGTCTGCTCCGCCAGTTGGAAGACGACAACCTGTTCCTCGTTGCCCCTGATCTCGGTTTCCTGTGCCATTCCGGTCACCTCCGCAAATATTAGGCTAGCTTGAACTTGGCCAGAACCTGCCGCAACCCTTCGGCCGCCCGCGACAGCTCCGTCACGGCCGCCGCGGTTTCCTCGGTGCCGGCCGCGGCCTCCTCGGCGGCGGCGGCGATCAACTGTACCGCGTTGACCACTTCCTCGCCCCTGGCCGCGCCGCGTTCCGAGTTCTCGGCGATGGCCTCGGCCATGGCCACCGACTTCTTCACCGCCTCCCCGATCTCGCGGATGAAGCGGTTGATCTCCTTCGTCAACTCCACCCCGTGGCGCGCCGACCCCATGGCGGCCGCCGCGCCCTCGCGGACGTCCTTCACCAGCCGGGCGATCTCCTTGGAGGAGGTCCCGGAACGCTCGGCCAGCTTCCGGATCTGCTCGGCCACCACAGCGAAGCCGCGGCCCTGCTCCCCGACCCGCGCCGCCTCGATGGCGGCGTTCAGGGCCAGGAGGTTGGTCTGTTCGGCAATATCCTCCACAACATGAAGAATTTCGCCAATCTGGTCAGATTCCTTCCCGAGGGCGGCCATTTTTTGGTTGATTTGTGCGATCGTACGCGCGGTCTGCGTGAGGATCTCGGTTCCCGCGGCGGCCGTTTTCTGCGAGGCGGAGGCCGCCTCGGCCGCCCGGCGGGCGCTGAAAGATGCTTCTTCTATGATACGGGCCATCTCCTCAGTGGTCCGGGCGACGGCCTGCACCTCTTCCGCCTGCTGCCCGCTCCCGCTGGCCACGCGGTCGGCGCTCGCCGAGATCTGTGCCGTGGCCTCGGTCAGGGCGGTCACCTGCCGCTGAAGGACCTCCACCAGTTCCCGCAGGGTACCGCGCAATCTCTCGAAGGCGCGCGCCAATTCGCCGATCTCGTCGCGGTTCTTGATCTCCACCGCGGCCGTCAGGTCCCCGCCGGCCAGCCGCTCCACGCCGCTCGTGAGTTTCCTGGCCGCGCCGACAATGCCCGCGGCCATAAAATACCCAAGGGCCATGATGATTACCACGGCCGCGGCCGTCCCGAACCCTACCACCTGTAAGGCCCGGACCATGGCCTGCTCGTCCTCTGCAGTCGTAAAGGAATAGATCGCGCCGGCGCCCACCAGGGCCGTAAAAAGGGAGGAAAGCAGGCAGAGAAGGAAGAACTTCACCTTCACCGTCGGCCTGACCGAGAACTTGCGCCTCTTTGCTTCTGGCGGGGTACGGCGAAGCATCTCTCTCACTCCTCTGGTCTTTCCCTCTAAGTTATTCGATTATAGTTTACCAAATTTCTCGGACAAGCAGGGAAATTTTTTTATTTTTAAGAATCCACACCAATATGGCAGGAAAGGCTTGCTAAACCGCGAATCTCTGTGAAGACGGTCGAACTATGTAAATGCCGGGTTAGCTCCGGGTTAGCTAAGGAGGGCGGAACGTGGATCTGACCACTCTGCTTGGGATCACCTTTGGCGCGGCCTCGCTTCTAATCGCCTTTCTCATCGAAGGCGGCCACATAGGCCAACTCCTTTCCCCTACCGCCTTGCTCATCGTCTTCGGCGGCACCTTTGGGGCGACGGCGGCCAGCTTTTCCTGGCCACAGCTGAAGCAGGTCGTGCCCGCCATACGCGCCCTGCTCTTCCACCGCATGCCGGAAGAGGGGGCCGTCATCCACCAGATTGTCGCCATGGCTGAAAAGGCCCGGCGCGAAGGGCTGCTATCCCTGGAAAAGCAGCTGGACGAGGTCGAAGACCCCTTTATGCGCAAGGGCTTGCAGCTCGTGGTGGACGGCACCGAACCGGAGACCGTGCGCGGGATCCTGGAGATCGAGATGTACTCCCTCAACGAACGGCACCGGGTGGCGCAGGAGATTTTCGAGTCGGCCGGCGGGTACGCCCCGACGATGGGTATCATCGGGACGGTGCTGGGCCTGATCCACGTTCTCTCCAGCCTCTCCAACCCTGAAAAGCTAGGCCCGGCCATCGCCCTGGCCTTCACGGCGACCCTGTGGGGCGTTTCCTCGGCCAACGTCCTCTGGTTCCCCATCGGCACGCGGCTGAAGAACATCAGCCGCAAGGAGGCGCAGGTCCGGGAACTGATGCTGGAAGGCATTCTGGCCCTACAGGCCGGGAACAACCCGATTATGATCACCGAACGTCTTACCGCCTTCCTCAGCCCGAGGGAGCGCGAAGCGGCGAAGAACGAAGGCGCGCCGGGAGCTGAAGCCTATGGCGCTTCATAGGAGGCAGGGCCAGCAACATGGGTCGAAGGCCAGTCAGGATCGCTGGCTGATCACCTACGCCGACCTGATCACTCTCCTGCTGATCTTCTTTGTCGTGATGTACGCCATGAGCAAGGTCGACGCCTCCAAGTTCCGCGCCATCGCCGAGTCTCTAACCAAGGCCCTGGGAGGCGCCGGAATGGTCCTCGATTACCCCGGGGTAACCGTGGCCCCGGGCGTGGGCGTCACGGGGCAGGACAGCCCGTCCATCCAGAACAAGCAGGAAGGACTGATGCTGGAAAAGATCCAGTCCCAGCTTGAGCAGCTGATCAAGGAGCAAGGACTCCAGGCGAGGTTAAGCGTGCGTTCCGAGGAACGGGGCATCGTCCTTTCCATCCAGGACACGGCGCTCTTCCCCCTCGCGTCCGCCGAGCTGACCCCGCAGGCGAAGGAGATCGTGCATAAGGTCGGCCTGATCCTGCTGCAGACATCGAACTATATCAGGATCGAGGGCCATACCGACAACCTGCCGATCCACAACGCCCGTTTCCCGTCAAACTGGGAGCTTTCGGTGGCCCGCTCCTGCAGCGTGGTCCAGGAGCTGATCCGCGACCTGCACTTCCCGCCCGAGAGGCTTTCGGCCACCGGGTACGGCGAGTACCGCCCGGTGGCGACCAACGACACCCCCGAAGGGCGCCAGCAGAACCGGCGGGTCGATTTCATCATCCTGCGCAGCAAGTACGAAGGCGCCGAGCCCCATTCTACGGCCCCCGTACCGCTCCCCGGCACCGTACCCTAGAACACACCAACGGGACTTCCGGCGGGCTTGCATACGGCGGCGGACCGTGGTAAAATTAAATGTGCAACGGGCGATTAGCTCAGGGGGAGAGCGCTTGACTCACATTCAAGAGGTCGCTGGTTCGATCCCAGCATCGCCCACCAATAACGGCAAGGGTTAGCGGGTTTAGGACCCGTTACGAGAAGCGGTTGCCCACGAGATGTTCACGAAGCAACCGGCTTTATCGGCCAGGAGTAGTCGGTATCTGCTCCTGGCCTTTTTCTTTCCTACCCGTACAACCTCCTGGATGACGTGGATAACCTTCATCTCCCAGTCCACGCATTCTTAATTGCACCCCTATAGCGTTAGTGCTATACTGTTTACAGGCGGTGAACCTATGCTTCTGATCGACGTGGAACCCGTCCTTGAGTTTCTCGGCTCCCTTGACCCCAAGGTGCGCGCCAAGGTCTACCGTG
The DNA here is from genome assembly GCA_030019475.1 of Thermoanaerobacterales bacterium. Classification (NCBI taxonomy): domain Bacteria; kingdom Bacillati; phylum Bacillota; class Clostridia; order Thermoanaerobacterales; species Thermoanaerobacterales bacterium. The sequence continues at coordinate 3,981 of JASEER010000074.1, forward strand.
GAATCGACCTCCTGGCGAACCACTGGCCGCTCATCGGTGAGCCCCACGTAAAGCGCGTTCCGGGGCACGAAGGGCTATGGGAACTTCGAGAGCAATACGGGAACACCCGCGTCCGACTCTTCTTCTTCCAGGCCGGACCCGACCTCTTGGCCCTTGTCCACGGCTATGTAAAGAAGACCAAGAAGGCCCCGTCCAACATTCTCAGGACGGCGGCAAGGAAGATGGATGAGTACCGTTCAAGGAGGGATATCTAGTGCTCGACTACCGTGACGCCCTGAAAAAAGAAATGAAGAGCCCCGCCTTCAAGGAAGCGTGGGATAGCTTCAGCCTGGAATATGAGCTGGCGGGCCTCCTTATCCGCCTCCGGAACGAAGCCGGGCTTTCCCAGGCCGAACTTGCCCGGCGAGTGGGTACCACCCAGTCCGCTATCGCCAGAATGGAAAGTGGAAAGGTTATTCCCCGCCTGGAAAGCTTAAACAAGATCGCCCGTGCTTGCGGCAAGAGACTCGAAATACAAGCACGGTAGGGTCTCTCAGCCCGTGATTTCAAGCGGGAGTGCGATGCCTTGGAGCCGGAATACCGCTTGCTGAAGGCCATCGCCCGCCTGGAAAGCGGCCAGGCAAACCCGCCATCGGATTCTTGAAGAGCGTCGCGCAATTCGGACTAGACCCGTCCTATGAGAAGAGTGATCAGCTTGAGCCAGTTGCGCAGGTACACCGGCAGGATATAGCGCTGGCGCACATGCTCCCGGCCGTCGGCGCCCAGCCGCCTCCCGAGAGCGGGTTCGGCGAGCAGGCACCGGATCTTCAGGGCCACATCCTCGGCCGTCCGGGCGATCAGCCCGGTTCTGCCGTCGAGCACCTGGTGCGCCAGGCCCCCGGTGGGCGTGGCCACCAGGGGTTTCCCCTTCCACAAGGCTTCGGTGGCCGTCAGCCCGAAGCCCTCGCGCAGCGACTTCTGCACGATGAC
>JASEER010000075.1 GCA_030019475.1 Thermoanaerobacterales bacterium
CGGCATGGTTCACAACCTGCATAACATTTATGTTATATTATGCGCTCAAATTCTCTGCCGTGTCAAGGGCGGGTTGACAAAAGGAGGTGAGGAGACTTTCTTAAGCGTTAGCACTGTGCTTGCCCTGCGAACAATCTCATGGCATAATTTGTCTAATCAAGAGGAGGTGCCAACACAAACCATGCGCAACACCCTGATTGCAATCCTGGCCCTATGCATTATCCTGGCCCTGGCCCTGCCGGCCTTCGCCGGGCCGCCGAGCCATTCCGCGGTGTTCATCTTGAACAAGAGCACGTACACCGTGGACGGGCAGACCAAGACCATGGACGCCAAGACCTTCGCCGAGAACGGTCGTACCTACGTCCCGGTGCGCTACCTGGCCCTGGCCTGCGGGGTGCCGGAGAACAAGATCGGCTATGCCAACGGCCAGGTCACGCTGACCATGCCGGACCCGGTGGCCGGTGACACCGTGGTCAAGCTCTGGGTCGGCAAGCGCGACCTGCGGATCAACAACGAGGCCAAGACCATGGACGTGACCGTCCTGGCCCGCAACGGCCGGACTTATCTCCCGGCCCGGTGGGTAGCCCAGGAGGGTTTCGGCTACAAGGTGGACTGGGTGCCCGAAAAGAACGCGGTCCTGATCTATCCGCCCGGTGCGGAGCCGCCGAAGGTGATCGAGCCGGTGCCCGCGCCGCCGGGGCCGGTGAAGGAGTTTGAGGCCGAGGGGAAACTGAAGGATCGGTACCCGAACGAGCCGCTTCTTGAAAAGCCCTATTTTGATGGGGCAGACTATATGGTGGCCGACCTGTCCGAACTGCCGATCAAGGTGGGCGCGACCACGGTCTATAGTATGAGCTTCGCCGGGCCGCCGGCAGAACACCCCTGGGGCCGCTTCTACGTTGAGCAGTCCAGCCCGCATGCGCGGGAGGCTACGCTCTGGTTTATTAAAGACGGCAAGATCAAAGAAGGAGGGCCTACCGTTCCTCTCCACGACGGCGGGGAGACCCACTGGACGCAGGAGTACCTCATCTCCGTGGACACACTGCAGACCGCGGACGAAGTGTGGATTGAAGGCGGCCCTGGCTACCTGATCCTGCCCAACCCGGCGAAGGGGAGGATGTAAGAGCGATGAGAAAACTGACCTGGCTCCTGGCACTCCTGATGATCCTGACGGCCGTCCCCCACGGGGCGGCCTTCGCTTCCCCCGAAGAGGGAACCCCGGTCGAAGAAGGGACCCCGGTTGAGGAGGTTGTCGTCGGCAAGTTCATCTTCGAGGGTTACTGGGATATTTGGGGCGCAAACGGTAAGTGGGTGAACAACATCTTCCCGGGCAGGAAGAACCTGACCTGTGAATCCGACCCCGTCTATCCGGCGGGCTGGGCTGAAGGCAGCCGGGGCCTCAAGGATCTCCTGCGGCGATATGAGCTGACCCGCGCCGAGGTAGTAGCTGTATATCCAATGACGGAAGACCAGTACAACGGCGCCGGGCAACGGTACGGGATGCCCTGGGGCGGACCTCATATGCCGGGTTTCTACACTGAGCACTACCGTACCATCCCCGACAACCCGCGGGCGGAGATCAAGAGTTTCGATCCAAAGACCGGGGCGACGGTGGTCAAGTGGACCATCGACTATCCCGCGAAGCCGAACCCGGCCGACCCGACATCGCAGCCATGGGGTCCTGAAGGCCCTGCCGTCAGCACCAAGAACTGGCTTGTCAACGGCGAGTGGGACAAGATCGACCTGCGGTTCGCCAGCAAGACGGACCTGGACAAGATCAGGGCCAACAAGGCCCTGGAGGGCTGGCGGGTGTACTTCCCGGCCGTGGTAGCCTGGTACGGCATCCCCAAGCAGTTGCCCAACCTGGTGGCGGTGGACATCGACCCGGGTGTGGACGAGCCCAAACCAGGGCAATGGTACACAGGCACCGCGACCTTTGCCAACGACAGTGCTATGAAGCTCGTCAAGGTGCCCGTCGGCGTCTACCAGGGAGACACAAGGCTCAAGCTCTACGACGAGCAGGGACAGGCGCTCCCGGCACTCCAGGGGCCGGACGGCAAGTGGTACCAGGTGGCCGACTTCGAGGCGTACCAGGAACGGACCTTTACCTTCCACTGGTCACCGTAAGGGGGGGTGGCTGGCTTAATGCGCATCGCTCTCTTATTCGGTGCCTGGATGATACTGCTGTGTCTCGCCGGTTGCGGGCATACGGCCGGCGTCCCGTGGACCCCGCCGCCGGCACCCGAAGAAGCTGAGGGATCACTGACCCACCCGTCGAGTGGTCCGGTTACCGGCGCGAGCCTGTTTGCCGAGTGGACGGCGTTCAACCGTCGTGATCTCGACGAACTCCGGAGACTGGCGGCGATAACGGACGACACGCGGAGGAAGGAAGAAGCCTACAAGCAGTGGCGGGAACTATGGACCGTTTACCTGGCCTGGAAGGAACGGGGCGGCGAGGTCCTGGAGCCGGCCGGGATAAGAGTCTACGGCCCGGTGGCCGCGGGCTGGATGAATGAAATCCTTGCCGCAATGTGGAAACGGGATGTCTTCGTGGGCGGCGGAGATCTCACCCACGTTCTAAGCGTGCGCGAACCGTCCTTGCCCGGCGGTTCGCGGCCCCACAAGGGCTCCCTGTGGTACGAGCTGGTCGGGCTGAACGCCCCGGGGTGTTGGAGTGTAATGGGCGAGGACGACGCCGAGAGGCAAGTCTCGGACCGGGAGGCGGTGGGCCGTGTCCGGGATATGTTGGACAGGTCGACTTATCCCTTCGGGCGGGGCCTGTTTGACGGCGCCGAAATCCACCTTGTCCCCGGGCGGATGTTGTACCAGGACGATGATCCGCTGACCGACATTGCAAAGGGATATGCGCGGATTATTGCCCATCCGCCCTACGGCGAACGGGGAAGCGTATATTCCCCCGAGGCCACGCTATGGGCGCCCCGGATCGTCGCGGCCTGGCCCGACGGGCTTTGGGGACTGCCGCATGAACTGGGCCACGCCTGGTTTTTCCGCCAGCACTTCAATCTTCGGGGGATAAAGGACGTGTATACCACGTGGGCCGACTTCCGCCGGCCCGCGGTCCCGGCAACACTGCGGGAGAAGCCCGACAAGACACTCGACGATGACGAGATCTTATCCGGAACCGATTCCGAAGCGGCGTGGGGAGAAAACCCCGCCGAGGCCCTGGCCGAGGATTTCGCCAACATGTTCTTCCCGGGGGTGATGAACGAGGAGAACCGGTGGCATCACGCATGGCCGGACATCTTCGCCCCGGGGCCGGAGAATTCGGCTATCCGGGAACGGCTGCGGGAGTTCTTCCTACTCTTGCCCCTGGATTTTGACGTTTACCGTTCCCTGGTCCTGGACCCCTTGCCCCACCTGATCGACCCGGAGGAGACCCTGCGGGTCACGGGCCACGCGCCGGCAGGAGCAAAGGTCGTGATATTCCTGGGCGACAAGGCTATTAATGAAACGGTTGCCGGACCAGACGGCCGGTTCGCCTTGGACGTGGACCCAAAGCTCCTTCCGGTCAACGCGGCCACGGCCGTTGTGGTGGCCATGGAAACCGGGGAGAAAAGAACGACGGGGAAAGGCATTTGGCTGTACCAAGGTCGATAGGTTGTTAGAGGACGAGGAACAGCAGGCTCGCCGGGTATGCGCATGCCCGGCTTTTCTTTACCCTTTAAACCCAGGCGGCTCAAGGGTTTAGGGGCAATGTTACGCACGTAACATTGCAGGGTGGGGGGTACGAAGGCTTCACTTTGAGGCAGTTTACATCAACGTTTTAGAACCTGCTGTGTTTTACAGCAGA
>JASEER010000076.1 GCA_030019475.1 Thermoanaerobacterales bacterium
GCCCGGCCGTAAGCCCGGGGCTGAAACCGCTTCATGGTCGGCCCCTGGTCGACGAAGGCCCTGGAGACGACGAGGTCGTCGCGGTTCATCTCGTAGTTATGCTCGGCGTTGGCAATCGCCGACCGCAGCACCTTGGCGATGGCCGCCGCGCCGCGGTTGGGGGTGAAGCGCAGGACGGCCAGCGCCTCCTCCACCGGCTTGCCGCGCATGAGATTCACAACCTCGCGGGCCTTACGGGGAGAGATCCGGATGTATTTCGCGATCGCTTTCGCTTCCATGCTTAGATCCCCCTTACTTCAACGCCGTGGATCTTTCCGTGTGATGCCCGTGGCCCCTGAAGGTACGGGTCGGAGCGAATTCGCCGAGCTTGTGCCCGACCATTTCCTCCGTAATGTAGACCGGGACGTGCTTGCGCCCGTCGTAGACGGCGATGGTGTGGCCAATCATCTGGGGGAAGATGGTTGACCGGCGGGACCAGGTCTTCAGGACCCGCTTGTCACCCTTAGCGTTCATCTCCTCGACCCGGGCCAAGAGCCTGGGTTCGCAGTACGGTCCCTTTTTCAGTGAACGGCCCATGTTCGGCCCCCCTTCCTCCTTACTTCTTCCGCCGTTTGACGATCAGCCTGTCACTGGCCTTGTTCTTCTTCCGGGTCGGCGCCCCGAGGGCCGGCTTGCCCCAAGGGGTGACCGGCGCCCGGCCGACGGGCGAGCGTCCCTCGCCGCCGCCGTGCGGGTGGTCGACCGGGTTCATCACGACGCCGCGGACGGTCGGGCGGATGCCCAGCCAGCGCCGGCGGCCCGCCTTCCCGACGGTGATGTTCTCGTGCTCCAGGTTGCCGACCTGGCCGATGGTCGCCCTGCAGTCCAGGTGGAAAAGCCGCACTTCGCCCGAGGGCAGGCGCACGTGGGCATGGCCGCCCTCCTTGGCCATGAGCTGCGCGGCCCCGCCCGCGGAGCGGATGACCTTGGCGCCCTGGCCGGGGTAAAGCTCCAGGTTATGGATCAGGGTACCGGCCGGGATGTTCCGCAGCGGCAGGGCGTTGCCCACCTTGATGTCGGCATCCGCGCCCGAGACAACGGTCTGTCCGACCCGCAGCCCGCTGGGGGCGATAATATACCGTTTTTCCCCGTCGGCGTAGTGCAGAAGGGCGATGTTCGCCGTACGGTTGGGGTCATACTCGATGCTGGCGACCCGGGCGGGGATCCCGTCCTTATCACGTTTAAAATCGATAATCCGGTATTGCTTCTTATGCCCACCGCCCTGGTGGCGCACCGTCAGCCGGCCCAGGTTGTTCCGGCCGCCCTTGCGCTTGAGGGGCGCCAGCAGGGACTTTTCCGGCTCTTTCCGGGTGACATCCGCGAAATCGGGGACCGTGACAAAGCGGCGTCCCGGAGAGGTGGGCTTATATTTCTTTGTGGCCATCTGCTTCCCTCCTCGACCTATACGCCTTCCAGGATCTCGATCTTATCGCCCGGGCGCAGGGTCACTATGGCTTTCTTGACCTCCGGCGTAAAGCCGACGACGTTGCGCCGGCGGCGCCGCCGGCCCTCCTGGCGGATGGTGTTGACCTTGGTCACCTTGACCTTGAAGAGCTCCTCGATCGCCTTTTTGATCTCGGTCTTGTTCGCCCGCGGGTCGACCAGGAAGGTGTACTTGTTCTCCCCCGTCAGGGACATGGACTTTTCGGTTACCATCGGGCGCCGGATGATGTCCTGGGCAAACTTCATTTTAACCTAGCGCCTCCTCGACCTTGGCCACCGCATCCCGGGTAATTACCAGGGTCGGGTGATCCAGGATATCGTAAACGTTGAGGTGCGCCGCCGCCAGGGATTTCACGCCCGGGATGTTGCGCGCCGACTTCTCGACATTGACGTCGGCCCCCGCGGTGACCACCAGCGCCTTGTCGGCCTTCAGGTTGTTCAGGATGGTCACCATCTCCCGGGTCTTGGGAGCTTCAATGGCGAGATCGTCAAGCACCACGATCCGGCCCTCGCCGGCCTTGGCCGACAGGGCGGACTTTAAGGCCAGGCGCCGCACCTTCTTGGGCACGCTGTAACTGTAATCGCGCGGGTGGGGTCCGAAAACGATCCCGCCGCCGCGCCAGATCGGCGACCGGATGCTCCCGTGCCGCGCGCGCCCGGTGCCCTTTTGCCGCCAGGGCTTGCGGCCGCCGCCGCGGACCTCCCCCCGGACCAACGTATCGTGTGTCCCGCGCCTGCGGTTGGCGAGCTGCATGACCACCATTTCGTGCAGCACGGCCTCGTTGACCGGCTGCCCGAAGATGTCGTCCTTCAGGTCAATCTCGCCTACCTGCTCGCCGCGGGTATTGTAAACCGCCACCTTGGGCACGGCAGTGCCTCCTTCCTCGTACGAATCTGCTTGAGCGCTACTGTAAGGCCTTGACCGCCTGCTTCACGAGCACCAGGCCGTTCTTCGGCCCGGGGATCGCGCCTTTGACGGCCAGCAGGTTGCGCTCCGGGTCCACCTTGACGACCTCCAGGTTCTGTACCGTAACCTGCTCCACCCCGTATTGGCCGGGCATCCTCCGCCCCTTGAAGACCCGGGCCGGGCCCTTGGCCGCTGCGGAGCCGGGGCGGCGGTGATACTTCGAGCCGTGCTTCATCGGGCCGCGGTGGAAGCCGTGGCGCTTGATGCCGCCGGCGAAGCCGCGCCCCTTGGTCGTTCCGGTAACGTCGACCAGTTCCCCGGTGCTGAACAGGTCGCACTTGATTTCCTGCCCCACCGTGTAGCTGTCCGGATCCTCGACCCGGACCTCCCGCAGGTAGCGCAGCGGCTTGAGGCCGGCCTTCGCGAAGTGCCCGCGCAGCGGCTTCGTCACCTTGCGCTCTTTGACGTCGCCCCAGCCGAGCTGAACAGCGCCGTACCCGTCGGATTCCGGGGTCTTCTTCTGCACGACCGTGCAGGGGCCGGCCTCGATCAGGGTCACCGGGACCACCAGCCCCTCCGGCGTGAAGACCTGCGTCATACCGAGCTTACGCCCGAGAATTCCCTTGGCCATTCCTTGGCACCTCCTGCTCCCCCGAACCGCTAGAGCTTGATCTCGATGTCCACTCCGGCCGGCAGATCGAGGCGCATCAGGGCGTCCACCGTCTTGGGCGTCGGCTCGAGGATATCGATCAAGCGCTTGTGGGTCCGGATTTCGAACTGCTCCCGCGAATCCTTGTCTTTGTGCGGCGAGCGCAGGATCGTGTAGATGTTCTTTTCGGTCGGCAGGGGAATCGGCCCCGCGATCTCAGCCCCTGTCCGCTTTGCCGTTTCGACGATCTTCTGCGCCGACTGGTCCAGCATGTTGTGGTCGAAAGCCTTTAACCGGATGCGGATTTTTTGCCTGGACACGCTACCCCTCCTACTCTCTCAGGGCGGTGACCACGCCGGCGCCCACGGTGCGTCCGCCCTCGCGGA
>JASEER010000077.1 GCA_030019475.1 Thermoanaerobacterales bacterium
AATGAGGCCGCAAGGATGCATCGATTTTATAGCGGCCCCATGGAATTGCTCACTTTGAGGAGTTCTTCGGCGGGGAGCCGCCCCGAAACTTCAAAAAGCATGTCGCCCTCCGCCCAGACGACCTTCCCCCACCGGTCTTTCTCACGATACAGGAGTTTTCCGGGAATCCCCCGGACGCTGACGTCGGAGACTAAGGTATCGTCCAAGTCAAACGACGGCCCGATCTCACCGTCCCGGAAGAGGGTCTGCCGGACGGTCAGGAACTGTCCGCTGGATTCATAATGGCTGCTTATGCGGACTTCGTGTTCCCCGATCTCGGTGACGGAATGCCCCTTGAAGCTATAACCGGGCGGTATGTAGGACGTTCCGAACGGGGTGAAATCGACTCGTTCCTTCAGCTCTTCCGTCGTCAGTGATGAAAGATCATGAGCCGGCTGCTTGCTTTGGGACTCTCCGAAAGAGAGTCTCCCGGTGTCGTCCTGAAAGGTGATCCGCGAACTGAAAACACGCTTACCTATGGCCAGCAGACTCTCGGGGCCGGACAGGAGGAAGGTCGCTCCGGCAACGGCGATAACGGCGATGACGGCGACGGCCGCCTTCAAGGGAAGGAAGCGCCTGAGGCGCCGCTCTCGCAGCCGCGCCTGAAACCGCTCCGTGAGCGTATCGATGTCATCCGGCTGATACCCCTTCATTCTCTCGGCAACATAGCGCCTCAGGAATTCATCGGCAGGGTCGTATTGTCTATCGTCCCTCTTCACCCTTGCACCCCGGCCTTTCTGTGGTAGTGGCGGTAAAAGAGTTCACGGCTTCTCTGGAGCCGGGACTTTACCGTAGCCTCTGGAGCATTTAGAGCCGCCGCGATCTCCTTAACGGTCAGCCCCCTGAAGTATTTGAGAAACAGTACCATCTGGTGTTCTCCGGACAGACGGTCGAGCGCTTCGCAGACCAGCAGGGCTTCTTCTTTGGCAATCAAGGTATCTTCAACGCTGCTGTCATCGGTCACCCAGGGAACGGGCTGCGGGAAGGTGCGCTGTCGCTTTCGCATCTCGGAGTAGGCCTTATTAATAGCGATCCGCTTCAGCCAGCCGCCGGCCTTATTGAGGTCATTGAGCTGATAAAGTTTATCCATGGCCGTTAAGAAGGTTTCCTGCACGATATCCTCGGCTAAAGCATGGTCTTGAACGACATAATACGCCACGGCCAGGATGTTCTGGGCGAACGTTCTGAAGAGGTCGAGTATGATCTTTTCTTTGGCACGTCGATCAAGCGTGTCCATAATATGACATTTCGGCACATGTTTCTCAATACCTCCATGGGGAGGGAGAAAACTAGCTGAATACCTCGGCTGGATGCGCGGGAAGTTCCGCACCACAACGTCCAACCAGGTCCCCAACAGGGACTATTGGCTCGCTCACCCGCAGCCCGGTGCAAGGGGTTGGTCTCCAGCGCTCTCCCGTCAACGAGAATACGTAAAGCCCGACCACCAGCTACAGCTTAAGAAGACGTTACCAGGTTTAGAATGAGGCACCCCAGCAATCCCCACCATACGGCCTTCAAAAAGATTCACCTCCGGCAAAGCTACCAGGATGTTCGGCCTTGAGGAAATACTAAAACTGAATAGGAACTGGGTGACGGCTGTTCTTTGGTTTGGCCGGATGCATTCGTAAGAACGACCCGGTCTTTTCGCAATGTCATTGTGCCTATCTCTTTTCCATTGTGAATAGCTTTGACGTAGTCTTCGTTTCCGACCCGCAGGCCTGCTAAGAGAACGTCATTCCAGCACCCGAGGGAGGGCCCGGCGATGAGGATGTCTTTCTGTCGGATCTCTTCCTGCGACGGCACAAGTGCCTGAAGGAGTGCGGTGATAGACCGCTCCAGGCTTACGGTGTTCTGTTGCAGGTCCACCTGGAGAACATTTTCGATGCCACCGATATACAACTTATCCTTCAGGGCGATAACCTGGGGAAGCTGCCACTGAACGATTCCCCCGTTCAGGGCGGGTTCGCTCCAGGATATATCGGACTCCGTGATCGTTGCCAGCAGGAGACCGGACCCCAGTCCGTGACTCCCATTTGGCCCGGGAACAGGCCTGAAGTAATGAATCAAGACACGCGCTTCCTGCGGGGTCCCGGCGGCCCACAGCACCATAGTCCCGGCGGGCTGCTCCAGGCTCTGCTCCGGCAGCGAATACGCGCGCTCTGTTTTCGTAAGATGGTCAGTGATTACGAGGCTTTTTTCACGAATGGAGAACTCACGCCCCGGATGGTCAAGCGGGGAGTAGGACAGGCTTGACCTCTGATACACAGACCATCCTTTTTTGATGCCTGTCAGGTTCGCGTTCAGGTCGGCGTTGGCGACCACAGTTCGTTTGCCGTCCCACCTGATCTCGGCAGGATGGTCCGTAAGTGACATGACAGGGGTCGGGTCAAGAACGAGACTGCACTCCTGTATGTCCCAGGCGCCAACACGCACTGCTCCCTCCTGTTCCAAGACCAGAATGGGTATACTCTCTCCCGGAACAGGTAAGGGCCCTACGGGATTGGCTTCCTTTTGAGCGCTGCACCCCACTAGTGAAGAAAAAAGAATGAGCGGAAAGAAGAGTATTAACAGGCGTTTTAGCATGCTGTCTGCCCCCTTTAGAGGGCCCCAGGGTACAGATAAGCCCCTGTACCCTGGGGATACCGTTAGTAAGTTACCTGCATCAAAGTGGTACCTTTAACACGTTGAAGCTTGTTACAGCCGCCCCATAATGTCCGGGGATAGACAGTGTTAATTGTCCAAGAATTGACGAACGGCTCGCCGGCAATCGATCTCATCGGGCGGAGCAGGGAGAACTACATGAGTTCTCCCTGAATCACCCGCTTTACCATGTGGTCGTCAACGATCCGGTTGCCGTTCTGCGCCCCGTAGATCAGGCAATGGGTACAGGCCTTGTTAATCAACCGCGGGGTCCCGGCCGAGAAGCGGAAGACCTCATCCAACGCACCATCCGAGAAGATGTCCCGGTCCGCGCCGGCGTATGCCAGATGCCGTTTTACATACTCGCCGGTTTGCGCCCTGTCCAGGTAGGTTAGTCTACACTGCAAGTCGATGCGTTGGCGGATGGCGGCGTAGGCCTGGAGCCGGAGCCGTTCCCGCAGCTCGCTCTGCCCGACCAGGATGAGGGCCATGGGGCTCTGGGAGTCCATTTTGAAGTTAAGGAGAAACCGGACCTCTTCCAGCATCTCCTTATCCAGCAAGTGGGCTTCATCCAGGATCACCACCGGCTGCAAAGAATGAACACCCCGCATCAGTTCGATCTCCCGGTGCAACTGGCGCTTGGC
>JASEER010000078.1 GCA_030019475.1 Thermoanaerobacterales bacterium
ACCGTCTTCGAGGCTGTTGACGGTGTCCAGCGTGCCGGAGAACAGTCCGCCGGCCGGCGAGCCGACACCGGCATCTTCGGTTGTAGAGGGGGTGCATGCCGAACAAGCCCGCGGGCTTTTCGCGGAGGGGGCTGCGTTATTGGCCCCCGTCGATGGCTGGAGTGCTGAACGCAAACCGTCTTCGAGGCTATTGACGGTGTCCAGCGTGCCGGAGAACAGTCCGCCGGCCAGCATGCCGGCTCCTTCAATGGATTGATTCAGCCCCTGCGTCAGTTGACTTTGGGCCAAGTCCAGGCCGGGATCTGTGCTCTCCGTCCAAGAGGAGCCTGCCCAGGCGGGAACAGCAAAGGCCAGGCAGAGGAAAAGGAAGGTGCCCAAGAGACAACAAAACCCCGCCACCCGGAACTGCATCCAGGCGCGGCGTCGCAGCGACCACTTGTCAATACCGAGCCGGCGCATCTGCTTCTCCCCTACGGTGGGTTCTTTGCTGTACCATTATATTCATTGGACTTGCATATGTCAACTAAATACAGCAGTGTAATTATTTGCTATTTAGCGTCGAATTTGGCAACGGGCTGCGCGTTATCGAAATGCGCCGGCTGTGGCTCCTTTTTGCTGGGAAAAGCGACTATTAAATACAAAAACAACCCCTAGTGTCATTTAATTACAGGCTATATACTAATTGTTAAAATAATTGGCAGAATTTTTCGGTAATGGTAGCTGGCGGGGTGTTTGAACCGTGAAGGGACCAGAGCGGCATCCAAGCCGCCCCAGGAAGGTGGTGGCGCCTGTTCATTATTGGGTTGGCGGGCGGTTTTTGCGGCTGGCTGAGCACGGCGGTGATGCTTTCCCGGGTGGTACTTATTAAGTATAGTGGAGGAGGCTACGAAAAATGCGTGGCAAGACGCTGTGTGTGTTGGCATTATTGATCTGCTTCGCCTTCAGCGGACCGGGGCCGGTGCACGCGGGGCGGTTGAATATCGGGACTACTCTGACCGGCTTGACCGGGACCCTCGACGGTACGACAACGGCTGTTTCATCCGTGCTGGCCGGGACCTCGGATGCGGTGACAGAAACCGTTACAGACGTCGCCGGTATGGCGGCGGGTTTGGCCGGAACCGTAGCCGGCACGACCGGCATAATTACCGAGACTGCAGGCGAGGTTTCTAACTTGCCCGGTGCAGTTGCTGATGTCACCGGCATAGTTGGCGATGTAACCGGTGTTGTAGATGATTTGACAGACAGTCTCACGGACACCGTTTCTGAGACCGCGCAAGGGGTTACGGACACAACCGATGATCTGCTCGATCCGGGTTCGACACGAACCGGCCAGCCCCCGGGATCCGCGCGGCAGAAGGTAACGATTGTTTTCAGGATCGGAGACCCGACGCTTTACGTAAACGGCAAGGCCGTAGGTAAGATGGACGTGGTCCCTTACGTCAAGCAAAACCGCTGTTTCCTTCCCGTGCGTTATGTGGCGTATACCGTGGGGGTCAAGCCGGCGGGGGTTATTTGGGACCCGGAGAAACTGTCGGTGACCCTTCGTAGGGAAAAGGCCTCTGTCAGGTTGTCGATCGGCAGCAGTATCATTTATGTCAACGCTAAACCGGTCCAGATCGACGCCCTGCCCAGTGTAGTCCACCCGGGACGCGTTATGCTTCCATACCGGTGGGTAGCCGAAGCCTTTGGGGCCGCGGTGAACTGGGACCAGAAGACGAACTCGGTGATTATCGAATACTACGTGTAACGCTCTGGCCTGTCCCTGCAGGCTTTGTTCTAACCGGCCAGGTATATGCTTTTACCACTGACCAGGCCCGGCAGATTCCGCCGGGCCTGGTTTACGTGTCTCTTTTCACCCCTGGGTTTCGCTCCGGCTGTCGGGTAACTCGGCGCCCGGCCAGACGTGCCGGGGGTTGTTCAGGTACTGTTGGACCTGGTCCAGGGCCTCACCGAAGCGCTGGAAGTGCACGACCTCCCGCTCCCGCAGGAACCGTAGGGCGTCGCGTACCGCCGGGTCGCGGGTCGCGCAGAGCAGGCGTTCATAAGCCGCGCGCGCCTTCTGCTCGGCGGCCATGTCCTCGTGCAGGTCGGCCACCGGATCGCCCGTGGCCTGGATGAAGGCCGAGGTCCACGGGTCGCCTCCGGGCGTGTTCAGGAAGTTCGCGAAGCCGTGCACTGCGTACTGGTCACCCAACCCGGCGGCGCGGAGCTGCTGCGGGGTGGCGTCCCGGACGAGCATGTGGAACATCGTGCCGACCATCTCCAGGTGCGCCATTTCCTCGGTACCGATGTCCGTCATTACCGCCTTAGTGGAACCGGTGGGCATGGTGTAGCGCTGGCTCAAATAACGCCAGGAGGCGGAAAATTCCCCGTCAGGGCCGCCGAACTGGGTAAGCAGGAGCTTGGCGAAGCCCGCGTCGGTGCCCGAGACGCGCACGGGGTGTTCCAGGTGTTTAACGTAGACCCACATTCATAACCCTCCTACATTCCGATGTCCCAGGGCCAGGGATCATCCACCCAGGCCCACGGGTAACCGCTGGGAGAGCCGCCATGGTTCATCAGAGGGCCGTATCGTTCTTCGTAGGCCTGGTGAAGGATGCGCAGGCGTTCCACGGCCTGATTATAGTCGTTTAACGCCTTGTGGCTCTCGGGGTGGGTATCCAGGAAAAGATTCAGCTCGACGGCGCGGAAGTGCCATTTCTGGATCTCGTGAAGCATCTCGTACCTTTCCTTACCCCAATCCCATTGTCCTTTGTTCATCAGTCATGCATCCTCCTTGGGAACCGGGTGGCTACGTAACGGCGGTACGACGTGCAGGGGACGACGAACTCGGGGCGGTAAAGGGATGGGAACATAGTCCCCTTCCGAAGAGCCTCAGTGAGATCAAAACCGGGGTCGTAGTTCTGGATCGGTACGTAAGCCTCCGCCA
>JASEER010000079.1 GCA_030019475.1 Thermoanaerobacterales bacterium
GACCTCGTCGAGCAGGAAGATCGGGTTCTTGGATCCCGCATTGCGCATGCCCTGGATGATCCGCCCCGGCAGTGCGCCGACATAGGTGCGGCGGTGCCCCCTGATCTCGGCCTCGTCCCGCACGCCGCCAAGCGACACCCGGACGAACTTGCGGTCCAGGGCGCGGGCGATCGATTTCCCGAGCGAGGTCTTGCCGACCCCGGGAGGCCCGACCAGGCAGAGGATGGGGCCCTTCATCTTCTTGGCCAGCTTGCGGATGGCCAGATACTCCAGGATCCGCTCCTTGACTTTCTTCAGGCCGTAGTGGTCCTCGTCGAGCACCGCCTGGGCGGCCTCGATGTCCAGGCGGTCGCGGGTGCCCTTCGTCCACGGCAGGGCCAACAGCCAGTCGAGGTAGTTGCGCACCACGGTAGCCTCGGCGGCCATCGGCGGCATCTTCTCCAGCCGCTCGACTTCCTTCAGGGCCTTTTCCTCGACCTCTTTGGGGAGCTTCATCTGGGCGATCTTTTCCCGGTACTCCTCGCCCTCGGCGACACGCTCGTCCTTCTCTCCCAGTTCCCGCTGGATGGCCTTGATCTGCTCGCGCAGGTAGTACTCCTTCTGGGTCTTCTCCATTTGCTTGCGCACGCGGACGTTGATCCGCCGTTCGATCTCGACGATCTCCAGCTCCTTGGCCACCATGGCGCACAGGCACTCCAGCCGCTCGCGGATCGGCACGGCCTCCAGGATGAGCTGTTTGTCCTCGATGCGCAGGGGCAGGTGCGAGGCGACGACATCGGCCAGCCGGCCGGGTTCCTCGATGTTGGCCACGGTCACCACGGTCTCCGGCGGGATGCGCTTCGAGAGCTTGACATACTGCTCGAACTGGTGCACGAGGTTGCGCATCAGGGCCTCGAGTTC
Organism: Thermoanaerobacterales bacterium; assembly: GCA_030019475.1. Taxonomy (NCBI): domain Bacteria; kingdom Bacillati; phylum Bacillota; class Clostridia; order Thermoanaerobacterales; species Thermoanaerobacterales bacterium. Next base: position 901 of record JASEER010000079.1, read on the forward strand.
CGTCGTTTTCACGAAGTCCTCGTCGTACTGGGTAACCTCAACCCTGAAGTACGGCTCGTTGAAAAGGTAATTGCGAATGCGGGCACGGGCAATGCCCTCCACCAGGACACGAATGGTCCCGCCCGGCAGCTTTAGGAGCTGCTTTAGCTCCGCCACCGTGCCAACGTCATAAATATCATCCGTCTCGGGGTCATCGGTCTGGGCCTCCTTCTGGGTAGCCAGAAGAATGAGCCGGTCATGGCTCATGGCCTCTTCGATCGCCTTTACCGACTTCTCGCGACCCACGTCCAAATGGATGACCATGTACGGAAAGACCAAAATCCCGCGCAGGGGAAGAAGCGGCAATACCCTTCTGGTCGATTCCAAACGGGGCACCTCCTCAGTTCATGGGTGACTCCACTGCTGCAGCTACCAGTAGGGGTCAATATCACATTCATTCTAACACAGTCAGTTGACCAGCGACCATAGCAATAGTTGTCTTGTTGACCGCAAAAAACCCTGGGACTACAGGTTTTCCAACCCTTCACCCTTGCCTTCAGCTGACGGCTGCTGCTACCTTCATCGTTCGGGACTTTCACCCTAATAGACAGCACCCATGCCGGGCACACCAGTCAAAGGGCGGGGGGACATGCCCCCGCCCTTTTTCGTGCGCTCTATTGAAACGCTGTGGTCCTGTCGGTTAATCAAGAGTCAGTCGCTTAAAGCCCCCGAAATCCTGCGCCATCCGTGCATAGACCGGCGTGCCCAGCAGGAACGTATAAATATCGTCTGCTTTTTTCGCCGGATCCACATCCGCGAAGCACTCGGGATAGATGACCTTGCCGGCGTAATAGGCGTCGGCCAGCGCCGTATCGATGTTGGTCGTGTAATAGTTATACGGGATCTGCCCGTAGAGGTTCCCTTTCTTCACCGCCGTCAATGACCGATAAAACTGCTGGTTCTTTCGGTAATCGTCCCTGACCATGCTGTAGCCGCCCTCGTCGATGAAGATGATCTCCGGATTCCAGCTCAGAAGCTTCTCCCGGTCGATCATGACACTGCCCTTCTTCCCGGTTTCGTCAACCACATTCCTGGCGTTGACGGCGATGAAGGGCGGGTACTGCCCCTGGGTGCTCTCGATGCCGTGCGTTCCTTTCATCCCCAGCGCACCCACATATACCGTCGGCTTTTTCTCTTCCGGGACATCTTTCGTACGCTCGTGGAGATCCGCCTGGCACCGCTTGATGAAATCCACCACTTCGCGCGCCCTGCTCTCCTGTCCAATAACCTTCCCGATGAGCATAAGGGATTGGTAAAGTTCTTCGTCGAAGGTCGCCAGTTGACCATAACTCAGCACAACCACCGGAATGTTCGTCTTCGCCTGGAGATCGTCCGCCTTGACCCTGTCCACGAGGTAGCTCGCAAAAATGACGTCCGGCTTCACCGCAACCAGCTTTTCGGCGTCGGGGGTCGAATTGGGTCCGCCCGGCCCGATGGCGGGGAGGTCCTTCAGCTCCGGGTGGGCCAGTATATACGGCCGACCGGTCGGCTGCTTCTTTTCCAGGTCTGCCGTCACCAGATAGTTCAGAAAGGCCCGCGCCACCATACCCATCGGGCAGGCGCACCCCTCCATGCTGTGCTCGATCTTTCCCACCTGCAGCAGGCCTACGGAGCCGTCCCAACGCACACAGGCCACGGGCAAGGTGTCCAAAGTCAGTTTTTCTGTGAACAACTCCGCCCGTCCGCTTCCCTTGCCCCTGAGCATTGCCATCAGCTTTTCTCTTACCGCCGGCTTGCCCCCGACCTCATCCATCAGCGTTCTGCCGGGAGGTTCAATGCCCAGCATCGCCCCCAGCCCGAGAGGGACTCGTCCACATCCAGCACCAGCACCTTCCCTTTTTT
>JASEER010000080.1 GCA_030019475.1 Thermoanaerobacterales bacterium
TTCATAACGGCACCTCAATATACGGTCTACGTATAGTATGCTCGCGAGTAGAGCGTAATGCAAACACGCTGTACGTATATTTTTCTTGACAGGCATACGCGCCACGTATATACTCTTGTCAGGAGGTTTTGGAATGATTGGAGATACCATTCGAGCACTACGCAAGCAGCGAAACCTTACCCAGGTTGAATTGGCTTTGCTTTTGGGAGTTTCCCAGGCGGAGCTTAGCCGTATGGAGTGCAACAAGACGACTATCACAGTTCAAGACATTAGTAAGCTCGCCGCCGCCCTGGGCGTTCCGGTGACCGCCCTGTTTGACGGCGGAGATGAAGCACCCGGCGACGCGACCAAGACCGGTGCCGAGTAACTTCGGCACGGACTTCCTAAATCCTGCCATAAGGTCGCGAGGCGCTTGGTCCGGGGGACTTTTCTCGAAGAAATCGTAACCGGCGAGGCCTTCAAAACGGGAGGCTGGTGGCGGATGCTCCTGGCCGGCGGCCAGGCAGAGACTGCTACCTCAGCAGTGACAAAAACTCGTCCACCGAAAGGCCGGCAAGAGAGATCAGGGCACGCAAGGTGCCGCGCTTTACGGGGTTATGGTTGGGAATACTTAGAGTCCTTCGGGACGGGTGCTTCAAGATGACGTGGGAGCCGGACTGACGATCCACCCGGTAGCCAAGTCTTTGGAAGGCGGAGATGATCTCACGTGCGGGGAGGGACGGGACCGGTGGCACTAGACAGCGACCTCCACGGTGGTCACAAGGGGCTGCACGTCGGCCGGGAGCGGTTCGTTGTGGTCGGCCGCGCTCGCGACGAACAGGGCGATGGCGTCCCGGATGTTCGCGAGGGCTTCTTCCACGGTGTCTCCTTCCGAGACGCAGCCCGGAAGCGCCGGGACGGTCACCACGTAGCCGCCGTCCTCGGGATCGGGGGTCAGGATGACGCTAAATCTCCTTGCCACGTTAACGATCCTCCATTCTGTGATGCAGCCCGTATTCACAGTACCCGTTACTCCCATTATACCCGCCGGCGGGCTCAGCGTCCCTTAGCCCGGCTCATACCAACAGGCATCTGTTGCCCTTATGTGTGCGCACCTGGTCGTTTGAGTACCAAGTCCAACATCCGTTCAAAGGCGGCCAGCTCTTCCGGCGTCAGTTCCCGGGCTTTCTCCAGGAGCCGGCGCAGCTCCGCCGGCAAAGGTTCCGCGCCCTGGCCGGCCGGGGCGAAGAAGTCGGCCAAGGTGATGCCCAGGGCGGTGGAGAGCTTCTGCAAAACGCTTAAACTGGGTTGGCGCTTACCGGCCTCAATCTCGCTAATCGTAGACTGGGCAACGCCAGCTTTCTTCGCCAAAGCGTTTGCGGAAATCCCGGCCATTGTACGAATTTCTGTCAGTCGACGACCTATATTCAAGTTGACCACCTATCTGTTAGCAGATAAGTCCTGCACTAAGTATATATGCGGAAAAGCACGAAAACAAGAGCAATCAGAGGGAAATCCAGCCAGACATATCTGGAAGCGCTATAATAAGTCTTGCCTGCTATAGCACCGGCAGATAATATCTAGTCGAGGGGGTGCCAGAGTGTCCCAATTGGGAAAGCGCATCATGCATATGCGTGAGGCGCGGCAGATCAGCCAAAACGCACTCGCCAAGAAATCCGGCGTTGCTCAGTCTTCAATCAGCGATATCGAAAGCGGTAAGAGAATACCGTCGGTGCCTACGCTTGAAAGGCTTGCCGCCGCCCTGGGCGTTCCCGTGACCGCCCTGTTCGCCGGCGGGGATGAAACGCCCGGCGACGTGACCAAAACCGGTACCGACTAACTTCGCCGCAGGATTACTAAATCCTGCCAGCACCTTGCCCTCCGACAACCGACCCTATGGGAGCCCCAGCCCCGGGGCGCGTTATACCACCAATGCTTAAGCGGGGATCTGCGGCGCGCCAGCGCACGGATACCCGACAGCACGGGGAGGTTAAGTCATGCCTGTGGCCGAAACGTGCAAAAATATCGGAAAATCCCGCGGTCGCCCGAAAAAAATTGATGAGGCATTACTCCGTCAACTTGTCGCCGCGGGTAAGAAGGATGTGGAGATCGCTTCAGAGTTGGGCGTGGCCCAGGCAAGCGTAACCGAGGCCCGCCAGCGCCTGGGCCTGGCCCCCAATGCCGTCCGCGGCCGGCCGAGAAGCCCGGAGGGCGAATCGCGGCGGCGGCAGAAGGCCCTGCCCGAGGCAGTCCGGCGGCGGATAACAAGAATGATCGCCCGCGGGTACGCGCCGCGGGAGGTGGCGGAGCGCCTCGGGTTGCGCCGGTCCGACATCGTGCGGTTCCTGCGCAACGTGCGAAGCAAAAGGTGGACCGGGCTTTACGAAGCACTGTCTCCGGAGGTCAAAGAGGAATTCCTGCGGTGGCGGCACATGGTCGATGGGGCGCGCGCGGCCCTGCCGGGCTGGGCCGGGCCGCGGGCCAAGCTCATACCCTTTGAGCTGGAGATGATTCGCCATACCATCAAGGGCACGATTTTGGCATTGAACAGTCTCCCGTGGTGGGAGCGGTTCCCGCCGCACCCCGAGGTCCTGCGGCGTCTCGGCATCCCGAACG
>JASEER010000081.1 GCA_030019475.1 Thermoanaerobacterales bacterium
CTCGCCGCGAGCTTTACGAGGCCCGCGGCGAGATCGACGTAGCGGGCGTGGGCACCACGGGCAGCGGCCGGCGCCTGGCGGGGATCATGGTCGGCGCCGATGTGATCAAGAACGAGATCACCGCCCACGCCATGGCCGCCCGCCATTTCGAGCCCAATGTACGGACCGTCATCGACATCGGCGGCCAGGACTCGAAAATCATCTTCTTCCAGGACGGCATACCCGTCGGCTTTAACATGAACACTGTCTGCGCTGCCGGAACCGGTTCCTTCCTGGACCACCAGGCCACCCGCCTCGGCATCCCGATCGAGGAGTTCGGCGACTACGCCATGCGCTCCACCAGCCCGATCAAGATCGCGGGCCGTTGCGGCGTCTTTGCCGAGTCAGACCTGATCCACAAGCAGCAGATGGGCTACCTTAAGGAGGACCTCATCGCCGGGCTTTGCCTGGCCCTGGTCGGGAACTACCTCGCCAATGTGGCCCGCGGGCGGAAGATCGAGCCCCCGGTCCTGTTCCAGGGCGGCGTGGCCGCCAATACCGGGATGCGCGCCGCTTTCCGCCAGCGCCTGGGTTTCCCGGTCATCGTCCCCGAGCATTTCAAGGTCATGGGGGCCTTCGGAGCAGCCATCCTGGCCAAGCGCAACGCCGAGCGCACCCGCATGCCGTCCAACTTCCGCGGCGCCTCGGCCATCGCCAGTTTCACATGCAAGCCCCGCACCTTCACCTGCAGTGACTGCCCGAACAACTGCGAGGTCAACGAGGTCTACATCAGCGACGAACTGGTATCCCGCTGGGGCTCCAAGTGCGGCAAATGGCACAACCTGCACCTCTCCTCTTCCAGCCGCCATGAGCAGCGTGAAGTTCCCCTGCAGTTGTAGGAAAACCGTTCCCTTCAACTTTTCTACTTGCGCCGGGCGGATGATTTTGTTAGAATCAAGGTTGGTCGGTACAAGGAGGTGTGGAAAGAGACATGGCAAAGGTCTGCGAAATCTGCGGCAAGTCGGCGGTGGTCGGCATGCAGGTCAGCCACTCCCACATTCGAAACAAGCGGCGTTGGGAACCAAACCTCCAGCGGGTACGTGCCATCGTGGGCGGGCGCCCGCAGCGCATAAGGGTCTGCACTCGTTGCCTCCGCAGCGGGAAGGTACAGCGCGCGCTCTAACCCAAGCTCAATAACCGTGGATTAGAAGGAAACGGCTCAGCTGAGAGCCGTTTTTTACTCACTGTCCCGGCGAGGTGACAGAGGTTGCCTGAACCGATTATCGTCGTGGAGGACCTGACCAAGACCTTCCCGGGCAACGTTACGGCCGTCAACAGGGTATCCTTCACGGTAGACGAAGGGGAGGTCTTCGGCTTCCTCGGGCCGAACGGTGCCGGAAAGTCAACGACCATTATGATCCTCACCACCCTCCTCCGCCCCACGTCCGGGCGGGCCGCCATCAACGGTTACGATGTCGTCCGGCAGCCCGACGCCGTGCGAAGGAGCATCGGTTACGTGGCGCAGGACCTCTCGTCCGACGACAACCTTACCGGGAGGGAAAACCTGGCCCTGCAGGCCGGGTTTTACCACCTGCCGCGTCGCGAGGCCCGGAGGCGCATCGCCGAAGTGCTCGACCTGGTGGGCCTGGCCGAGCGGGCGGACCACCTGGTGGAAACCTATTCCGGCGGAATGCGCAAGCGACTGGACATCGCCGCCGGGCTGATCCACCGCCCCCGGGTGCTCTTCCTCGACGAGCCGACCCTGGGTCTTGACATCCAGACGCGTCGCCAGATATGGCAGTACGTGGCCAACCTGCGCCGCGAGGTCAACATGACGATCTTCCTGACGACCCATTATATGGAGGAAGCGGACAACCTCTGCGACCGCATCGGCATCATCGACCGCGGCGAGATCCGGGCCATCGACCGCCCGGCGACCCTGAAGGCGCGCATCGGGGGTGACCTGGTTACTTTGCGGCTCGCAGGGGAAAAGCAGTCGGTGGAAGAGGCGGCGAAGGTAATCACGAACCTGCCCCAGGTGAGGCACCTGGACCGCCGCGGCGGCGGCAACGAATTTATCGCCGTCGTGTCGGATGGAGAACACGTCGTCCCGTCCCTCTTCGAGGCGTGCCAGCCCACAGGGGCCCGCATCGTGGCCGTCACCGTCAAAAGGCCGTCGCTGGACGACGTCTATCTGGCCTTCACGGGGCGCGACCTGCGTGACGAAACGGGAAGCCGGGAGGAAGCCATGCGCACGCGGATGATCATGAGGCGGGTGAGGTCACGGTGACCACGTTACCACACGACACCTATTACGTGTTCCTGCGGGAAATGAAGCGCCTTTCCCGCCAGCGCTCTCGTATC
>JASEER010000082.1 GCA_030019475.1 Thermoanaerobacterales bacterium
TTCAGACAGATCGGCAACGCTGTGCCCCCTTTGCTTGCTGAGGCCCTTGGTCGCAAACTGGCGAAGGCGGTGACGCAGCGAGGGCACCGACGCACTATGGAAGTGGATTTCCGTCAAGACTTGCTCCGATGGCATATAAGCTACGCGAGACCCTTCCCTTGGCGAACTGAGGCCGACCCCTGGCACGTCTTAATGGCGGAGATCTGCTTGCGTCAAATGCGGGCCGACAAGGTAGTACCGATTTACCAACTACTAACCAAGCTTGCGCCCAGCCCCGAGGTAATGGTGGAGAATGCAGAAGCCATTCTTGCTGCCATGTGCTCCCTTGGCCTTCAATGGCGGGCCAAGACTATGCTGGAAATTGCACGTACCATTGTCAGACAGTATGGCGGTCATGTTCCGGAATCTACCGAGGGACTCCTCGCCCTGCCGGGTGTCGGAAATTATGTTGCCAATGCCGTAGTGACATTTGCCTTCGGCCGGTGTGGGGTTCTGGTAGATGTCAACACCGAACGTATAGTGAAACGCCTGCGCGGCCTAAGCAAGGTAAATTGCTGGCAGGCTCGATCGGAAATCTATGACCTGGCTGGACCAGCCGGGGCCGACGCGGCCTTTAACTCTGCTCTGATCGACTTTGGAGCACTTATTTGTCGGCCGCAGCAGCCCCTTTGCGCAGGGTGTCCCGTAAGACGTCACTGCGCGACAGCCAGGCGTGGCTTCGATAGTGATAAAGGGATTGAGTCCGGTAGGACCGGTGGGGGAGTCTGTGATGGTTGACTCGGTAACCCTCATTCCATCTGCCCGTAGGCTGGTACAATCTCTTCGCGACATAGGCTACGATCTTCCGACGGCTGTCGCGGATCTCCTCGATAACAGTATCGAGGCTGACGCAACTATGGTCCGGGTGGATTTTAGTTTCGAAGGTCCTGATTCGTGGATTCGCATCGCCGATAACGGTCGAGGGATGTCCCCAGACGAGCTTGACGAGGCGCTGCGCTACGGAACACGACGGCCCTATGATGAGTTCCACCTGGGCAAGTTCGGTCTGGGCCTGAAGACTGCGTCCCTCAGTCAATGTCGGTGCTTGACGGTCGTAACCCGCACGAAGGAAGATCCCGAGCGTTTGGAAATTCGCCGATGGGATATTGACCATATTGACCAGGCAGACACCTGGGAAGCCCTCAAACTTAAAGCGGCGGACTGTCGGCCCGAGTGCACTGCCCCTCTCACAGGTTCTACGGGAACCGTGGTCTTTTGGGAGAAGCTAGACCGAATCCTGAACTACAAGGACCCGTTGGGCGGGTGGGCCAGGGAAGGTTTTGCCCGTCTCTGCAGGGATGTTGAGGAACATCTTGCCATGGTATTCCATCGTTTTCTCTCTGGTGAGGCCACGCGGGAACTTCCACTGTGCATTTTCATCAACGGAAACCTGGTTGAACCCTGGGATCCTTTCGCACGTTCCGAACCAGCAACGCAGTCACTGGGTCCCCAGGATCTCGTGTTCCACCATAACGGGCGGCCTCTCACCGTTACGGTGCACCCCTACGTCTTGCCCAACGAGGCTCAGTTTTCATCGTCGCGGGCTCGTGCGGTAGCGTCCGGTCCGAAAAGGTGGAATCGTCAGCAGGGCTTCTACATCTACCGTGCTAACCGAATGATCCAGAGCGGCGGTTGGAACCGCCTGCGGACCCTCGATGAGCATACCAAACTGGCGCGGATCGCCATTGACTTCTCTCCCAGCGCAGACACGGCTTTCAAGATCAATGTTGCGAAGATGAGTGTACAGCTTCCCGATGAGATTAAGAATGATCTCTCGGCCATCGCCTCCGCCGTGGCCAGAAGGGCGGATGATGCCTATCGGCGGCTTAAGACTCCTTTATTGAGACGACCTGGGAGATCAAAACCTGTCGTCACCCCCGGAGGGGGTCATGGTGTTTTTGAGGAGCCCTATACTTATCACCCGGACCGTCTGCAACCTGGCGTTACCCCCGAAAGCGGCAACAGGTTTGGCCTGGCCAAACCGGATAACACAGTACTGCCGGGGAATAAGGGTGAGTGTTATCAAACGGGCCGGGATCTAGCCTGTGCCGTGGTGAGGGTTCTACGGCACGAATTGGCCGGGCAGCCGGAGCTACTTTCCAGGGTTCTCACCGCCCTGAGCGAGCTAAGCAATGAATTTTCTGTTGTCTTTAACCGAAAGGATGCTGACCTGTTGTGAGTGACGCCAACACAACAATAACCTATGCTGAAGCACTCCGGATTGCACGTACCCTGATGAACGCGGG
>JASEER010000083.1 GCA_030019475.1 Thermoanaerobacterales bacterium
CCGGGGGCCTTACGGTAGCGAACGGGCGGAACTGGAGAAATAATCCCGCATACCCTGCCCCGATCTCCGGGAAATGCGGCCTGAGAAGTGTTCGATACGGCATACCCGGCCCGCTTCGTCCAGGACCACTCCGCGCGGGCTAGGCTTGCTGTTTGTAAAGATGGTGTGGAGTGTTTGTCGAGGGACAAACCAACGAGAAGACCACTTGAGACAAGCGTTTGACGTCTAGGGGAGTCCTTTGCTTTCAATATACTGCTCGGTTCCAACTCTGTGGTATTTTTTGTGTATTAACCTCTTGACAGCAACTGGCAGGAAGAGGAGAATAGAGGTAAGTATACATTGTGTAATAATGCCATATGTATATTTAGAGGTGGAAAATGGAATTGCAGGACTTGTCAGTTCTGAACAGGGCGGAAAGAAAGAAAGAAAAGACCAGAACGAAGATCATCGATGTGGCTATAGGCCTATTTGACAAGCAAGGATTTGACTCCACAACAATGGAGCAAATCGCCGAGCAGGCAGATGTGGCCCGGAAGACCCTTTACAACCATTTCCCGGTAAAAGAAGCCATCATCAGTGAATATGTGGACAGGTTTATCAGGGAGCGGGAGTCTGAATTGCACTGCTTGATTCAAGAGAATCCCGATACTTACTCCCGGCTTATGGCCGTATTTAACAGGTCGATGGAGTGGGCGCGGATCAAAGGATATGTCTACCTAGTATACATTACGTTCCGAATGCAAGACGTGTTACGTGATGGTGAGAAAAACATCCGGAGAAGCCGGATTACCGCGATCCTTCAAGAAATCCTCATAAGGGGGCAGGAAGCCGGCGAAATCCGGCGGGATATCCCCTTACAAATGATGGTTATTCAATTGGATACCATTCGCCTGACAATGATCATGGGATGGTTGAAAGACCCAGAAGAGTTCTCAGTTCAGACCTTTATCGCCAAAAGTATTGATCTTTTTCTCAATGGATGTATGAACCGGTCGGGTAGGGATCCAAAAGGAGGAGATACAAGTGGATGAATCTTGTAAAGCGTCCTTTCTCAGTTGGCCCGAAGCTTTCAAAGCTGGAGCGGGAGTAGTCGGGGGAAAAGGTTGGAATCTGGCACGGCTAGACCGGTACGGTTTTAGAATCCCCCCTGGAGGGGTCTTTTCTGCCCGATCATACTTGGAGTTTCTCGTAGAGAACGATCTGGCAGAGACCCTAGAACGGCTTGCCCAGAAGATAACGATTGAGAATATTGGCGAGTCAGCTATTAAGGAAGAGCTCTTCGTCGTTAAACAAAGAATCGAGAGCGGTCGCGTTTCTATATCCCTTCAAGAAGGACTAATCTCCAAGCTCCGCCATCTCGAATTACTTGATAAACCGTTAGCAGTCCGGTCTTCGGCCAGTGCTGAAGACTCCGACAAGGCCTCTTTTGCCGGAATCCTCGAGTCTTTCTTAAATGTTCGGGGATTAGACAACGTTCTGTCCGCCATAAAACGATGTTATGCCTCCTTGTGGACACCCCAGGCAGTCACCTACCGCCGAAAAATGGGCATTAGAGACGACGAAGTGCTACCAGCCGTAGTCATTATGGAAATGGTGGAGGCCGAGGCTGCTGGTGTTGGTTTCACATGTGATCCCCGGACAGGTCGAGAAGACGTCCTGGTTCTGAATTGTTACAGCCGCCCCATAATGTCCGGGGATAGACAGTGTTAATTGTCCAAGAAT
>JASEER010000084.1 GCA_030019475.1 Thermoanaerobacterales bacterium
TGAAGAGGTCCAGCAGCCTGTGCAATATGGACCCCGTATAAAAGCGATTGCCGTCTACTGGCGTCAGTATCAGCTCCTTCCCTATGAGCGCACAAGCGAGCTGTTCGCTGATCTCTTCAGCCATCAGCTTAGTCAGGCTACCCTGGTTAACACAAACGAGGCTTGTTACGAGATCCTGGAGCCCGTGGAAGAAGAGATCAAGCAGCAGGTGATTGCTTCTACCGTTGCCAATTTTGATGAAACAGGTGTGCGCACCAATGGAAAAGGGGAATGGCTCCATGTAGCCAGCACGGAGAAACTGACTTTTTATGCTGTCCATCCAAAACGTGGCGAGGAAGCCATCAATGCCATTGGGATTCTACCTGAGTTCCAAGGGACTGCAGTTCATGATGCATGGGAGTCCTATTTCAAATACGACTGCGACCATGCTCTTTGCAATGCCCACCACCTGCGAGAGCTAACCGGTATCTTTGAACAGGAGAAAAAGGAATGGCAAAAGGAGATGATTGAACTGCTACTCGAGATCAAAAAGGCTGTTGACGAGAGAAGAGCTGAAGCTGATAAATTAGACCCAGCGCAGATTGAGATCTTCGAAGCAAGATATGATCAGATCATCGAGAAGGGCATTGCCGAAGATCCACCCCCTATACCCGAAGATAAACCTCGGAAGCGTGGTAGAAAGAAACAAAGCAGAGCTAAAAACTTGCTCGACCGCTTGAAGAAACATCGCAGGGAGACACTAGCATTCATGTACGATTTTAGCGTCCCGTTTGACAACAATCAGGCAGAGAGGGACATCAGGATGATGAAAGTTCAGCAGAAGATATCAGGCGCATTTCGCAGTGCCAGGGGAGCAAATATCTTCTGCCGTATCAGGGGTTACATATCCACCCTCAGAAAGAACTCTATTTCGGTCATCAATGCCCTTCAAGCTACCTTCGAAGGGAATCCTTTCATCCCGAC
>JASEER010000085.1 GCA_030019475.1 Thermoanaerobacterales bacterium
GAAGAGGCTCAGCTAATGATTTTAAAGGTTTCCTAAGAATTGCTTTAGGATCATGCAATGAGGTGATGGTACTGCTCGAGATGATTAAAGACCTTGGTTACCTGGAAGAAACCATATACCAAGAGCTCAATGAAACGTATGATCATCTTGCAAGACAACTCTTTCGCCTCATAGAAAGCTGGAAGTAATCGAACATCGAATATCGAATATCGAACTACGATAAGGGGTAGGGGAGCATTCCAAGTGCAGCGAAGTTATTCTGGAAAGAATGGTGGAGCGCTTGGAAGAGAGAATGCCGGTATGAGTATGCGAAAAGGTGAGTGAGAATCTCACCCGCCGAAAACCTAAGGATTCCTGGGGAAGGCTCGTCCGCCCAGGGTAAGTCGGGACCTAAGCCGAGGCGAATAGCGTAGGTGATGGACAACTGGTTGAGAATCCAGTACCACTGAAGAGCGTCTGAGCAATGAGGTGACACAGAAGGATAGGTTAAGCGTGCCGTTGGTCGAGCACGTCCAAGCCCGTAGGAAGTAGGGTAGGCAAATCCGCCCTGCGCGTTTCCGAAAGGTGATGGGGAGCGAAAACAAGTAGCGAAGTAACTGACTCCAAGCTGTCAAGAAAAGCCTCTAGCGAGCGAATCAGTGCCCGTACCGTAAACCG
>JASEER010000086.1 GCA_030019475.1 Thermoanaerobacterales bacterium
GGTAGAAAATCATGGCGGAGAAAGAAAAATTTATTAGAAAAAAACCCCATATTAACATCGGTACCATTGGCCATGTTGCCCATGGTAAAAGTACTTTGACCGCTGCCATTACCCATATCTTAAAATTAAAGGGCTTGGCAACAAAAGAAGTAACGGTCGAGGATTTAAATGCCGCTCCTGAGGAAAAAGCCAGGGGATTAACCATTACCATTTCCCACGTTGAATACGAGACTGATAAAAGACACTATGCCCATATCGATTGCCCTGGCCACGCCGACTACATCAAAAACATGATTACTGGAGCAGCCCAGATGGATGGTGGGATTTTGGTTGTTTCGGCTGTTGATGGGTCAATGCCCCAAACCAGGGAACACCTTCTTCTGGCAAGACAGGTTGGTTTACCTTCCTTGGTCGTCTTTATAAACAAATGCGATGCCGTTGACGATCCGGAAATAATCAATTTAGTTGAAAGTGAGATCAGGGAGTTATTGAAAAAATATGAGTTTCCCGGAGATGAGGTTCCGATAGTTCGGGG
>JASEER010000087.1 GCA_030019475.1 Thermoanaerobacterales bacterium
AAGTGAGCAATTCCATGGGGCCGCTATAAAATCGATGCATCCTTGCGGCCTCATTTAGCGTCATGTAGGAAAACAAAACGGAGGTGTCCTACATAACCTGGATGCTCAGAATCCCCCTGGTCCTTGTTTTAGCAGCGGCCTGCTTCGTCGGGCCGGCGGGCGCGGCACCGGCCCAGTCTTCCGGGGCCGATGGGGACATCCGACCCCAGACCACCCTGTATCTGGCAACGTGGATCAGCTACCCCCGTGACCAGGGGAACGGCACCGTGGCCGTCTTCGGATACAGTGAAGCGGTCCAGGCCGTGGACAAGATCACGGTAAAGATTACGCTCCAGAAATGGACCGGGTCGAGCTGGGTCAACGTCGGCTCCGTGTCCGACGCAGGCTACAACACTGACTATGTGGACACGACCAAGACCATCGCCGTCCAGCGCGGCTATCAATACCGGACCAGGAGCGAACACCAGGTCTACCACGACGGCGTCTACGACCCCAGTTCCCCGAAGG